>CABRLT010000113.1 GCA_902471785.1 uncultured Collinsella sp. | reverse complement strand
ACAGCGGTTTGTTCCTATTGTCCTCGGCCATGCTACCTGACCCCTTTCCGTCTCGCACATCTCCACCATAAGCCTGCGGCCAGCCCGTGGGCCACGCAGCCAAGCTAGAACGTCGCCTTGTAACGGTTGACCTTCTCGCGATAATCGCGCGTGTCGGCCTCGCGCAGCCTGGTCATGGCATCGCGCTCATCGTCGGACAGGTTCGCGGGAACCTGCACCTTGATCTCGACGAGCAACGCACCCGTGCGGCCGCGATGCTTAACGTCGGGCGCACCCATCTCCTTAAAGCGGAACTTCTTGCCCGTCTGGGTGCCAGCGGGCACTTTCAGACGAACCGTCGCGCCGCCGGGCGTGGGCACATCCACCGTGCAGCCGAGCGCTGCCTCGTAGACCGAGATCGGCACCTCCATGGTCACATCGGCACCCTTGCGCTTAAACAGCGGGTGTTCCTCCACGTGCGTGGTCACGACCAGGTCGCCACGCTCGCCTCCGGCAACGCCGTACTCGCCACGGCGCTTGTAACGCAATTTGCCGCCGTCGACCGCACCCGCAGGCACCGAGACTGTGATGGTCTGCTGCTCGCCCGTCGAGGGAATGCGGTAGGTGACCTTATGCGTCACGCCGCGAAACGCGTCCTCGGCCGTTACGTCGACAGTCAGCGACAGGTCGCCGCCCTTGCGCGCGCGATTGCGGCCCGCGCCCGCACCGGCATTACCCGCGGCCCCGGCAAAACCCGAGCCCCAATCGCTGCCCCAGGCGCCGTTGCCACTAAAGATGCTGTCGAAGATATCGCCCCAGCCGCTCGCGCCGGCGCCGGCACCGTAGCCACCGCTATACGCGCCACCCGTACCCGGCATGCCGCCGAACATGAGCATCTGGTCGTACTCTTTGCGCTTCTTCTCGTCCGAAAGCGTCTCGTAGGCCTCGCTGATCTCCTTAAACTTGGCCTCGTCGCCGCCGGCATCGGGGTGATATTTTTGCGCGAGCTTGCGAAACGCGCTCTTGATCTCTTTGTCGGAGGCGCTCTTGGATACGCCCAGGATGTCATAGAAGGTTTTGCCTGCAGCCATCGTAGCTCCTCTCCTGTTACGTCCGCCGCCCATGCAGACGACGGCTCATGCTTTCATATGGCACTAGGCCAGAAAGCCCTTCTCAATTACTCCTCGGTGCTCTCGGCCGTATCGGCCGTAGCATCCTCGGGCGCCGCTTCGGGCTCCGGTGCGGGGCGCTTCTCGCCACCGTAGGTCACCGTCACCATCGCGGAACGCAGGATGCGATCCGCCATGCGGTAGCCCTTCTGGTACACGTCGTTGACGGTCTCGTCGTACTGCGATGCGTCCTCGACACGTCCCACGGCCTGGTGCTCGAGCGGATCGAACGCCTCGCCCTTGGGGTCGATGGGCTCAACACCCTCGTGCGCAAACACATCGAGCAGCTTGGCATGCACCGCGTCGACGCCGTCGACGAACTGCTTAAAGTCGTCGGCAAGCTCCTGGCTGCGGGCATGGTCGATCGCACGCTCGATATCGTCGACCACCGGCAGCAGCGCGGTGACGAGCTTCTCGGTCGCGCGCTCGCGCTCGGCGATGCGCTCATTGGCGGTGCGGCGACGGAAGTTCTCCCAGTCGGCCTGCAGACGGGCGGTGCGCTCGGTGGCGTCCTTTGCCTTGTCCTCGGCGGCCTTCTGAGCCTCTGCCGCAGCATCGAGCTCGTTGCGCACGTCGGCAAGCTCTTTCTGAGCCTGCTCGAACTTGAGCTTAAAGTCGTTGTCGGCGGCTTCCTCACCGGCGCGGATAGCGGCTTCCACCATCTCGTCCTCGGTCATCGTCGCCTCCTTGTTGGAATCCTCTACCTGGTTCTCGGCAGCCTCGGCGGCCGGGGCCTCGTTGGCCTCGGTATCGTCGACGGCCTCTACGGGAATCTTCACGTCCTTCTCCTCAGAGTCAACGGGGGCGGCACCAACGGCGGCCGCCTCCGTGCGAGCTTTACGGGCGGACATGATTACTTGTCCTCGTCGTCCACAACCTCGTAGTCGGCGTCGACAACGTCGTCGTCGGCAGGCTGGGCGCCGGCGGCACCGTCGGTCTGCTGCTGAGCGTCGGCGTAGACAACCTGGGCCAGCTCGTAGGCCACGGACTGCAGGGACTCGCCAGCGGCCTTGATGGCCTCGACGTCAGAGCCCTCGAGCGCCTTCTTGGCGTCGGCGATAGCGGCCTCGGCCTTGGACTTCACGTCGGCGGAAACCTTGTCGCCCAGCTCGTTGAGGGTCTGCTCGGTGGAGTAGCACAGGCTGTCGGTCTGGTTGCGGACCTCGACCTCTTCCTTCTGCTTCTTGTCCTCCTCGGCATGAGCCTCGGCGTCCTTGACCATACGATCGACTTCGTCGTCGGACAGAGCAGTGGAGCCGGAGATGGTGATCTGCTGCTCCTTGCCGGTGCCCTTGTCCTTAGCGGAGACCTTGACGATACCGTTGGCGTCGATGTCGAAGGTGACCTCGATCTGCGGCACGCCGCGGCGGGCAGCCGGGATACCGGTCAGCTGGAACTTACCGAGCGACTTGTTGTCGCGGGCAAGCTCGCGCTCGCCCTGGAGCACGTTGATCTCGACGCTGGTCTGGTTGTCGGCAGCGGTGGAGTAGACCTCGGTCTTGGAGGTCGGGATCGTGGTGTTGCGGTCGATCATCTTGGTCATGATGCCGCCCATGGTCTCGACGCCCAGCGACAGCGGGGTAACGTCGAGCAGCAGGATGCCCTCGACGTCGCCGGTGAGCACGCCGCCCTGGACGGCAGCGCCGTCGGCAACGACCTCGTCGGGGTTCACGGACATGTTGGGCTGCTTGCCGGTCATGGTCTTGACGAGCTCCTGGACGGCGGGCATACGGGTGGAGCCGCCGACGAGGATGACCTCGGTCAGATCGGAGAGCTTGAGCTTAGCGTCGCGCAGGGCGTTGGTGACAGGCTGCTTGCAGCGCTCGAGCAGGTCGCGGGTGATCTTCTCGAACTCGGCGCGGGTCAGTGTGTAGTTGAGGTGCAGCGGGCCGGACTGGTTCATGGTAATGAACGGCAGGTTAATGGTGGACTGCTGCGCCGCGGAGAGCTCCTTCTTGGCGTTCTCGGCGGCTTCCTTCAGACGCTGCAGGGCCATGGGGTCCTGACGCAGATCGACGCCGTTCTCCTGCTGGAACTTGTCGGCCATCCAGTCGATGACGCGCTGATCCCAGTCGTCGCCGCCCAGGTGGTTGTCGCCCGAGGTGGACAGAACCTCAAACACGCCGTCGGCGAGGTCGAGGATGGAGACGTCGAAGGTGCCGCCACCCAGGTCGAAGACCAGGATGCGCTGGTCGGTGCCCTGCTTGTCCAGGCCATAGGCCAGGGCAGCAGCGGTCGGCTCGTTGACGATACGCTTGACGTTGAGGCCGGCGATCTTACCGGCGTCCTTGGTGGCCTGACGCTGGGCGTCGTTGAAGTAGGCCGGGACGGTGATGACGGCGTCGGTGACGGTCTCGCCCAGATACTTCTCGGCGTCGGCCTTCATCTTCGCGAGCGTCATGGCGCTCACCTGCTCAGCGGTGTAATCCTTGCCCTCGATGTCGACGACGGCACGGCCGCCCTGGCCCTCCTTGACCTCGTACGGCACGGTCTTGATCTCGGAGGTGCACTCGGAGTACTTGCGGCCCATGAAGCGCTTGATGGAAAACACGGTGTTCTTGGGGTTGGTGACAGCCTGGTTCTTAGCGGCCTTGCCCACAACGCGGTCGCCGTCAGCACGGAAGCCGACAACGGACGGGGTGGTGCGGTCGCCCTCGGCGTTCACGATAATGGTCGGAGAACCGCCCTCGAGAACGGCCATAGCGGAGTTAGTAGTACCAAGGTCGATACCAAGAATCTTACTCATTAGAAATTCCCTCTCTCTTTTGCGTTCGCGCCGCCTCGATGATCTGTCGCGCGGCGCTTCGGCTTGTCTTTCAGGATGTAGTGTATCCCCTTATGGGTCGGAATATACAAAATCTAAGTCAATTCATATAAGATTTCTTATTGCCGAGAGTTTAGGTTCGCAAATGCGCAGGTAGACGCACTGTTTGAGTTCTGGGCAAATCTATTGAGATCTATGTAGAGATGGCTGAGGTTTGGATCTGGGGGTGCCTGGGGCGGTCTTGGGCGACCCCGAGGAAGGCGTGACCCGTTTTGGGCGTCGATTCCGGGACACGCTTTCCAAAAGCTCGCTCAATCGCCCTATATTACGAGTCAGCTTTAGCTAACATTTACGCAGCTCACCGGCCCCACCTGCGCGTTTTTTAGTAAACCTTGGCATACTCGGCGAACGGTATGAAGATGCCGGTCAGAGGGTATTGCAAACGGTCGCTCCCGTGGTATGTTTTTGCCCGAATCAAACCGGCGCGCATCGCCTGTAGCGTCGGTCAACAGAGAGGAAACTACCATGGCTCATCCCGTAATTGATGCCGACGAGTGCATCGCTTGTGGCGTTTGCGTCGACACCTGCCCCGCTGGCGTTCTGGAGCTCCAGGACGTCGCTACCGTCGCTGACGAGGACTCCTGCGTCGCCTGTGGCGCTTGCCAGGACGCTTGCCCCGCCGGCGCGATCACCGAGATCGTCGAGGAGTAACAACTCCCCCACTTGCACACTCACAAGTACACCGTGCACAAAAAGGAGGCCTCCGCATCGCCGCGGAGGCCTCCTTTTGCATTCGTCGTTACTAGGACAGGTCGTCTTCGTAGGGCATTAGGTCCGCCAAGTAGCCTTTCTCCTTGAGCATGGCCTCGATCTCGTCGAGGGTCTGCTCGTCTTCCGCCGCAATGCGATGGAAGTGATAGCCGCTCGTCACCGTTAGCAGCGGAAAGCTCTTGCCGCTCTCGATATCGCGCAGATAGCGCTCGACATCGCGGCGGTTGCGGATGTCCAGGTCGGCCGTGATCTTGCCGTACACACGATGGTTGACGATCACGTTGAGCACGGCGCCACCCGCGTCGACGATACTCGTAAGCTCGTCGCCCGCCTGCTCCACGCTGTGGCGCACCTTAACAAGACGCGTGGGCACGGCGGGG
>CABRLT010000112.1 GCA_902471785.1 uncultured Collinsella sp. | reverse complement strand
AACGCATGGGTAGCCATCGCAGTCCATCTTCCATCTCCCAACAGCTGGCAACAATAGCAGCAATTGTACTCCTGTTGCTCGGGACCCCTTTCGTTTTACTGCTCGGTTGACGCTGCGGATCGTTTTGGAAGGCTTGCGAGCATGGTGGTCCCGTTCTCGGAACTTGTTTCGACCTCTACGGCGCCACTGTGAAGAGCTGCAATCTCCCAAACGAGCGCTAGTCCGAGTCCTGCGCCGCCGTATGCCCTGCTGCGGGATTTGTCTAGGCGAAAGAACGGTTGGAAGATGCTCTCACGGTACTGCTTGGGTATTCCCGGGCCCTCATCTTTGACTCGCAGGAGCACATGGCTGTCGCTGTCGCTGATGGAGACGTTGACAGTCGAGCCGGGGCGGCTGTAACGGATGGCATTTTCGACCAAGTTAAACACCAGCCGATAGAGGAGCGTGTCGCTCCCGATTACTAAAGCGTCTCCAGCACAATTGAGGGCTATGCCCTTATTTTCGGCAAGTGGTGCAAGGTCGGTGAGGACCTCTTCGGACAGGGGGCCGAGTTCAACAGCGTCCCCGCAAGGGACGCTGCGAAGCTCACTCATCTCGAGCAATACCTTGGTCATTCGAGACATGCGCTCGGTTTGTTCTTGTAGCAGGCCGAGCAGCTCGGCTGTTTCGGGTTGCAAACCGGAGTGCTCGGAGATGAATAGTTCAATCTGTGCTTGCATAAGGGCGAGCGGGGTGCGCAGCTCATGTGCGGCGTTGCCGGTAAACTGACGCTGTGCAGAGAACCCTTCGCCAAGACGGGAGATCATGTCGTTGAAAGAGGCGCTGCATCGCTGCAGCTCGGTGGGCACATCTTCACTGAGTCTGATTTCGCTTAGGTTGTCAGGCTGCACACGCTCAACCTGGGCTGCAAAAGCCCGTAGCGGTTTGAGCGCACGACCGCTCACAAAGTATGCCAGCGCGCCGCCAAGGAGTGTGACTCCAGCCGTGATGTACCAGGCTGTCGTGCCAAAAGACTCCTGTGCGTCGTTTACGACGATTGTGACCTTGTCATCGAGTGCCGTTTTCGTTGGGTCGAACACCTGGGGCGAATCCGCGCCGGCAGCGTTAAAGGCCGAGATGTCACTGCCGATGGCATCCATGTAGCGCATGCCCGTATAGCCGACCAGGCAGTTTGTCAGCACGCATGCTGCACACGTGAGCAGTGCCGTCATGATCGTTATGCGCCATTGCAGCGAAAGCCTTTTCATTCGCTATCCTCCATAACGTAGCCCTCTCCAATCCGATTGCGAATCGGGTCGTACCCCAAAGCGATGCGTAGCTTTTTGCGGAGTGACGAGATGTGAACGCGGATTGCGTTGCTAAAGCTGTTCACGCTGCTATCCCAAACGTGCTCGATAAGCTCCTCTTGACTTACCGGACGCCCCTGATTAAGCATCAGGTATTCCAAGATTCCCGTTTCCTTGCGCGTAAGAGATAAAGCCTCGCTGTCCACGGAAGCGATGCGCGCCTTGGTGTCAAAGCGGAGCTTTCCGCAGGCTAAAACTATGTCGCTTTGTGCGAAGCGCCTGAGGGTAAGGCTGCGGATCCTTGCTGCAAGTTCGTCCAGATGAAACGGCTTGGTGAGGTAATCGTTGGCGCCGGCATCGAGCCCGTCGACTTTATCGGATACTTCGCCACGCGCGGACAGAATCAGTACCTTGGTCTCGAAATCGGTTTTCCTAAGTTCCCTGAGCACGGTCATGCCGTCGATACGGGGAAGGTTGAGGTCGAGTACCACGAGGTCAAAGACTTCGACGCCCAGCAGGTCGAGCGCCTCCTGTCCATCGTGACAGCAGTCGACGCTGTACGCCAAGTTTCGCAAGCTGCGCGCGATTGCATCGCACAGCGCCCGCTCGTCTTCGACGATCAAAATACGCATTACAGTCTCCTTGCACATTCCAAATCGCGCTTAACACGGATTTTATAGTCGATATGGTCCAATGGTCGCGTAACGAAAGGAGTGGTTGGGTTGTTCAAAGCGGTAAAACCCGTGGTACAGGTCGCTTTGTTGATCGTCGGAATTGCCATGGTGTGCTTTGGTGTTATGCGTGGCGAGGCGGATGCCGTGCTGGCCAAAGCGATTAGGCTGTGCTTGGAGTGTATCGGAATTGGATAAAAGAGAAAACACTGCGTCGCATGTTTTGGCCCGATTTCGCGGATTCATTCAGGCGGCGGCGACGCTGGTCACCAATATTCACCTGCCAAACTTTGCCAAAGGAAGCATCTATCAGGGCGCGGGAAAAACAGTCTGCGTACCTGGACTTAACTGCTATTCGTGCCCCGCGGCATCGGGTGCGTGCCCCATCGGGTCGTTCCAGTCGGTGGTAGGTTCATCCAAGTTCAACTTTTCTTACTATGTTACCGGTACGCTCATTTTGCTCGGCGTGCTGCTGGGACGCTTTGTATGCGGCTTTCTGTGCCCGTTTGGCTGGCTGCAGGAGCTGCTCCATAAGATTCCCGGAAAAAAGTTCTCCACGAAAAAGCTTAAGCCGCTCACGTACATCAAGTACGTCGTGCTGCTGTTTGCCGTGGTGCTGCTGCCCGTCTTGATGGTTAACGACGTGGGCATGGGCGACCCATTCTTTTGCAAGTACATCTGTCCGCAGGGTGTGCTCGAGGGCGCCATTCCGCTGGCCATCGCCAATGCCGGCATTCGATCTGCGTTGGGACATCTCTTTACTTGGAAACTTGCCGTTCTCATTGCCGTGGTAGTTCTGAGCGTTTTGTTCTACCGCCCCTTCTGCAAATGGATTTGCCCGCTCGGCGCATTCTATGCGCTCATGAATAGGGTGTCCTTGTTGGGGATTCAGGTTGACGCGTGCAAATGTGTCTCGTGCGGCAAGTGCTCAAAGGTTTGTCAGATGGACGTTGATGTGGTCCGCGCGCCCAATCATGCCGAATGTATCCGGTGCGGAAAGTGCATCGGGGCCTGTCCTGTCGATGCCATCAGCTATCGCTATGGCCTGGATGTGTCGGCGGAAAAGCTTCCCTTGACCGCCGATAAAAAGTAAACAAGCTTCGACAAAACGGAGGAATGACTATGAAGCTTTCTAAGATTGCGGCCCTGTTTATGGTGCCGGTATTGGCCTTGTGCCTTGTGGCATGTTCGGCGCCCGGTGGCAATGCGAGCGAATCTGCGAGCTCCGATCCTAAGATCGCAGAACTCACTGCGCAGAAGCCGGCCAATGCCGACGAGGCCGCCGAGTTGTATGCAAAACTCATGCAGAAGGAGAACGAGATCTTTTCGAGTGATAACGCGCTGTGGGAAAAGGTATTTAATGCGGCAAATAAAGACTCGGCAATGATTGAGGACGGCAGCAATTACGGCGATTTTCTGCTCAAGACCATCGACGGCGCCAAGGATGAGTTCACGGCGGATGAGCTTAAGACACTCAAGGCCGGTGCACAGCAGATCAAGGAGATCGAGGACAAGCTCGAGAGCCTGGAGAAGGAGTTCCCCGGCTGTGGAAGCACGCCGAGTGCAGGCGAGAGCGTCGACGCTTCGACCGCTGGCATGACGGCTGGTGCCAATGCTTCGAGCGAGGCGACGAAGTTCCCCAGCTTTACGGGCAAGGACCTGGATGGCAACGACGTGAACAGCGACGAGCTGTTCTCTAAGAACAAGGTCACCGTCATGAACTTCTGGTTCACCACTTGCAAGCCGTGCGTGGGTGAGTTGGGCGACCTTGAGGACCTGAATAAGGAGCTTGCCAAGAAGGGCGGCCAGGTCGTGGGCGTCAATTCCTTTACGCTCGATGGCAACAAGGGCGAGATTGCAGATGCCAAGGACGTACTGAGCAAGAAGGGCGTGACATATAAGAACATCTGGTTCAAGTCGGATAGCGAGGCCGGTAAGTTTACGTCAAATTTGTTCTCGTTCCCGACAACGTATGTCATCGATCAGAATGGCAACATCGTAGGGGAGCCCATCGTGGGCGCCATCAGCTCCGCTGAGCAGCGCGCAGCGCTCGACAAGCTTATCGACCAGGCGATTGCGAATAGCGAGCAGTAGAAAACGCGTAAAGCATGGCGATGATCGTGCGCCGCTGTACGAAGTAGTCCGCTACCTTTCAAGATAAGCTCCACCATATAGAGGTCCCGCTCGGGACCTCTTCTTTTGGGCGCCGTCCCGTTCGTTTTTTGGCGCGGTTCGTTACATTCCTCACTGGTGTCGGTGAAAAATGGGGATAGAGTAGGACAAAAGCGTCGAATACGAACGGCGGGGGAGAGCGGGCAGGGTGCCTGCGCAGGAGAGGTTGCCGTCCATGCTGGAGCTCAAAGGTATTTGCAAAAGGTACGTTACGCAGTCGTTTACGCAGGTGGCGCTCGACAGCGTGAGCCTGTCTTTTCGCGATAACGAGTTCGTGGCCATTCTGGGTCCCTCGGGTTCGGGCAAAACCACGATGCTCAACGTTATCGGCGGACTCGACCACTTTGATTCTGGCGACCTGCTGATTGACGGCATCTCGACCAAGGACTTCCGCGACCGCGATTGGGATGCCTACCGCAACAACCGCATCGGCTTTGTGTTCCAAAGCTATAACCTCATTCCGCATCAGACCATTTTGGAAAACGTGGAGCTGGCGCTCACGCTCACGGGCGTGGGGCATGCCGAGCGCCGCCAGCGTGCGCGCGAGGCGTTGGAGAAAGTCGGCTTGGGCGAGCACGTTAACAAGCGCCCGAGCCAGCTATCGGGCGGGCAGATGCAGCGCGTGGCCATTGCCCGCGCCCTGATCAATGACCCTGAGATCGTCCTTGCCGACGAGCCGACTGGCGCTTTGGATTCAACGACATCCGTGCAGGTTATGGATTTGCTCAAAGAAGTTGCGCGCGACCGTCTGGTCATCATGGTCACGCACAATCCCGACCTGGCATACCAATACGCCACGCGCATCGTCAACCTGGCGGACGGCAAGATCACCGATGATTCCGATCCTTTCGATGTCGCTGACGCCACGCGCCGCGAGGCCAAGCCTACGCGCAAAACCTCGATGAGCTTTGTGACGGCGCTGGGGCTTTCTGCCC
>CABRLT010000111.1 GCA_902471785.1 uncultured Collinsella sp. | reverse complement strand
GTGCATGGATGTGTGCCCGGTCAACGCTATCGAGGTCGAGGAAGACTCCATCGAGATCCCTGACTCCTGTCGCAAGTGCGGCCTGTGCGCCGCTGTCTGTCCGACCGAGGCGATCATCTCGCCGCGCCTGGCGCCCAAAAACCTGTATGACGATATTGTCTCGGCGGCTACGAGCCACGAGACCGCCTACGTCACCTGCACGCGCGCCCTCAAGCGCATGCCGCGCGAAAACGAGGTCGTCGTTGCCTGCGTGGGCGATATTACGGCTGAGACCTGGTTCTCGGTACTGGCGGACTATCCCAACGTGAGTGTGTCCCTGCCGTTGGGCGTGTGCGATAAATGCCGCAACACCGGCGGTGAGGACATTCTGGGCGAGGCGATTGCGAAGGCCGAGGAGTGGTCCGGCACGGGTATGGGCCTGGAGGTCGACCCCAAGAGCCTCAAATGCCATAAGCGTCGCGAGTACGAGCGCAAGGAGTACATGGAAAAGATTGCCCGCACCACGGGCCTGACGGTGACCAAGCTCAATCCGGCGACGGCGGCGCTGGCCTCGGTGACGCAAAAGCTCAAGGCTCATCGCCATCAGATTACCCAGCTGGAGCGCACGCTCAACACCATGTGCGGCACCACGACGACCAAGCGTCGCCGTACGCTTACGCACGGGCGCCAACTGGTGCTCTCGACGTTGCAAAACCACCCCGAGCTTGCCCAGAACATGCAGGTGAGCACGCCGGAATGCGATTTTGACAAGTGCACGTCGTGCGGCGAGTGCGTCAACGTGTGCCCCATGTTTGCCTGCGATTTGGTGGGAAGCGGTCGCTTTGCGTTGGAGTCGACGTATTGCTTGGGCTGCGGTGCCTGCGTCAAGGTGTGCCCCGAGCATGCGCTCAAGTTGGTTGAGCATGACGCGTCCAATCTGGTCGTCGTCGATCCCGAAGCCGAGGAAAAGGCCGCCCAGAAGGCGAAGGCTCACGAAGAAGCTGAGAAGGTCAAGGCCGAGGCAAAGGCCAAGCTGGACAAGATGCTCGACCAGGTGGAAAAGCTCGCGGACTAGCCAGCGACCCCAATCTTTGCTTCATTTGCGCCGTCGTGGTGTCCGGATTCGCCCGGATGCTGCGGCGGCGCTATACTTATGCAGTTTGAAGTACCTGTACCAAAAGGAGCTGTCGTGTCCCTTTCCATCGGTATCGTGGGCCTGCCCAACGTGGGCAAGTCGACGTTGTTCACCGCGCTTACCAAAAAGACCGGCCTTGCCGCCAACTACCCGTTTGCCACGATCGACCCCAACGTGGGTATCGTCGACGTGCCCGATAGCCGCTTGCAAAAGCTTGCCGACATCGTTAACCCGGGTCGCATTGTGCCGGCGACGGTCGAGTTCGTCGACATCGCAGGTCTGGTGAAGGGCGCTAACGAGGGCGAGGGCCTGGGCAACCAGTTCCTGGCCAACATTCGCGAGACCGACGCCATCTGCGAGGTCGTGCGCTACTTTAAGGACCCCAACGTCATGCGTGAGGTGGGCCGCACGGGCGAGTTCGTCGATCCCGCCGGCGATGCCGACACCATCATGACCGAGCTCATCCTGGCCGACATGGGCACGCTCGAGAAGCAGCTGCCTAAGCTCGAGAAGGAGGCCAAGCGCGACAAGGAGCTCATGCCCAAGTTCGAGGTTGCCAAGCGCCTGCTTGCCTGGCTCAACGAGGGCAAGCGCGCCGCATCCATGGAGATGACCGACGAGGAGCGTGCCGCCGCCAAGGGGCTGTTCCTGCTCACCATGAAGCCCATCCTGTATGTGGCCAACGTGGACGAGGATATGCTCAACGACGATCTGGCGCCCATCGATGGTGTCAAGCCGCTGCCCATCTGCGCCAAGATCGAGGCAGAGCTTTCCGAGCTCGATCCCGAGGACGCCGCCGACTACCTGGAGAGCCTGGGCCTGGAGCAGCCCGGCCTGGACGTGCTCGCTCAGGCTGCCTACAAGCTGCTCGGCCTGCAGTCGTTCTTTACGGCCGGCGAGATGGAGGTCAAGGCCTGGACGGTTCGTCAGGGCGCGACCGCCCCGCAGGCCGCCGGCGTCATCCACACCGATTTTGAGCGCGGCTTTATTAAGGCCGAGGTCATTGGCTACGACGACTACATCGAGCTCGGCGGCGAGCAGGGCGCCAAGGCCGCCGGCAAGCTGCGTATTGAGGGCAAGGACTATGTCATGGCCGATGGCGACGTCGTGCACTTCCGCTTTAACGTGTAAGGGCGACGCATATGTTTAAATACGGCAAAAAAGCTGGGTACATGGGTATTGCGCTGCTCGTACTTGCGGTGATCCCGCTGGTGGTTGCAGCGTGTGTTATCCCCAACATTGGCCCCGAGGTGGCAACGAAGTTTAACGCCGCCGGCGAGGTGACGCGCTGGGGCAAGAGCTACGAGCTGTTGGCGCTGCCGGTACTCAATCTGCTGCTGAGCGTGGCGACGTACTTTACGGCGGGACGCCAGGCAAAAAATAATGATGACTCCGCCGCCATGGCGCGCATCGTGTGTGAGCGCTACCTGCGCAACGGTTGCATCACGGGTGTGTTCCTCAACGTGATCAACGTTTACTTTATGTACTCGGCGATTACTGGAACGGGCTTTGGCTTTGGTTTCTAGCTTGTCCTTTTAGGCAACGAGCCTGCACGCATATTCAATGGCTGCTGCGAGGCCGCCGCTCGATCGTGGTTTAAAGACCATGTCGGCGGCGGCCTCGTTTTCGTATCCGGCGCCGCGAAGGGCGAGTGCGATACCGGCTTCCAGGAGAAGGGGCAGACCGCGTTGGCTGGTTGCGATCACGGCAGCCTGATTGAGCGAGCAGCTGTGCGCTTGGCATTGGATGGCAAGTTCACCTTGCGCCGGGCAAGGGACCAGAATGGCGGCGACGCGACTTGATAGCAATGCAAATGCCGTGCGCTCATCGGGCGAAAGGGCTTCTGCTTCAACGACGACGAGCTTGGGCGGTGCGCTGTTTGTGCGAAGCGTGGCTCGGTACATGCGGACCGAAGAACCCGACATAGAAAACTCCTGTGTATTCGGCAAAACGTAAACTATAGTTTACGTTTATGTTCGGCTCCATTTCAAACTCGGCTGCATGGACGAACGTGCGAAACAGATTCTTGGCAGGCGGGTCGAAGAGACACGCAGGGACCTTGGTATCTCCAAGGTTGATTTTTGTGTGGCGACAGGAATCAGCCGACCCTACCTCGACCGAATCGAAGATGGGACGGCAAATTTCACGCTCAAGGTTCTATTTAAGATCGCGCCCGCACTCGGCATGACGGTGTCAGAGCTTCTCGAGGGCATCGAATAGGGGATACCCGTCGACAACTGAATTACGCCATCGGGATACGGTCGTGGTTGACTTGGCTGTAGAACAGGCGCTGGATCTCGGCGGCATCGCGTGACTGGCCGAGCGCCCACATGGTTTTGGCCACGAGCGTCTCGGTGGTCATATCGTCGCCGCGCAAAATACCCGGATGATCGGCGTAAGCTCGGCCGACCTCATAAACACCCAGGTCAAGGCCCTCCTCGGGGACCTGCGTGGTCATAACGACGGTGCGACCCGAATCGACCCAGCGGAAAATTGCCTCTTGGAACGAATCGCCGGACTCGCCAAACTCGGGAATACCGCCAATGCCAAAGGTCTCAAGAATTACAGCATCGTAGCTATCGGCTAGGGCGTCCAGGATACCCGGGTTCACGCCGGGCGTCAGCTTAAGGACAAATACGCGCGGATCGATACTGTCGTAGAAACGCACCGGGCTCTCATTCTGATGAGTGCCGTGAAGCCCGTTGCGCACAATGCGGTCGTTGCGGATGTAGGCAATGGGCGGATAGTTGACGCTAATGAACG
Source organism: uncultured Collinsella sp. (assembly GCA_902471785.1). Classification (GTDB taxonomy): domain Bacteria; phylum Actinomycetota; class Coriobacteriia; order Coriobacteriales; family Coriobacteriaceae; genus Collinsella. The sequence continues at coordinate 1,220 of CABRLT010000111.1, read as the reverse complement.
CGTTAAAGCTCATGGTGCGCTGCTTGCGGGCGCGCGTGCCAGCAATGGCGACGCCGCCAAACACGATCGAGACGTCGTGCGAATGCTCGTCGAGTGCATAGAGCAGACTCTGGTACAGGTTGAGCTTGGCATCGGTAAAGGGGTTGCCCATGGGCTTTTGCGAGCCGGTGAGCACGATGGGCTTGGGGCTGTCCTGAATCAGATAGGAAAGCGCCGCCGCGGTGTAGCTCATGGTGTCGGTGCCGTGCAGAATCACGAAGCCGTCGTGGTCGGAATAACCTTCGACGATGACATCGCGGATGCGCATCCAGTCGCTCGGGCGCATATTGGTGCTGTCGATGTTCATGGGCTGCACGACGTCGAGCTCGCAGAGGCCCGAGATCTCGGGGACGCTCTGGGCGAGCTCCTCACCGGTCAGGGCGGGGGAGAGGCCGTTGCCGTCCTCGGTCGATGCGATGGTGCCGCCCGTGGCGATGAGAAGGATGCGCTTCATGCTGGTATTCCTATCGTATTTGCCGCCGCAAGGGCGGAGTCGTTCGGCAGTATTGTGGCACAGGGCGTCCAATGTTCAAACGTATTACATCATCTGTAACGTCTGGTAACACTTCAATTGCCGTCAAATAGGGGCCCAGGTCGTGCGTTTGCCGTGCGCTGATGGCTGCGAGGGACGAGAAACCCCATATAACGTGTACACTATGGAGGTTATTTTCGTTCATTCACGCGGGTGGGCACCGGCTCCCCGCCAACAAGAGGGGGATACCATGGATCAAAAGGCTTCCGCAAAGGTCCTCGTACTCGACTTTGGTGCGCAGTACGGTCAGCTCATTGCCCGTCGCGTCCGCGACCTCAACGTGTATTCCGAGATCGTCCCCTGCGACATCTCGGCCGATGAGATTCGCGAGATGAACGCCTCTGCGCTCATCCTTTCTGGCGGCCCGGCCTCCGTGTACGCCGAGGACGCTCCGTCCATCGATCCCGCCATCTTTGACCTGGGCCTTCCCGTCCTGGGCTTTTGCTATGGCCATCAGATCACGGCCGTGACGCTCGGCGGCAAGGTCAGTCACTCCGAGGTGGGCGAGTACGGCCGCGCTACCATTACGCGCACGGCTGGCGCCAAGCTCTTTAACTCCACGCCTATGGAGCAGACCGTGTGGATGAGCCACCGCGACGCCGTCTCCGAGGTGCCCGAGGGCTTTACCGTTACCGCCAGCACCGACGTG
>CABRLT010000110.1 GCA_902471785.1 uncultured Collinsella sp. | reverse complement strand
TGCGCCCGGCGACGACCGAGCGCCCGCCGGCCCCGCACGCCGACCTAAGTGAGGCCGAGCGCACCGAGATTGAGCGCCAAGTGGCGCCCATCGAAGACCAAAAACTGCGCGAGGCCCTCGAGAATGCCATGAGAGCCAGTGCCGAGTGGTCCAAGGGCGTAGAAAGCAAAAAAGAGCCTTAAATCGCATCTGGTGGCCTTGTAGAGCCAAATACCCTCGTTCCCGAGGGTATTTTTTTACGATAAACTAGTAAGGCTGTACACATTTTCTTGACTGAAGGAGGACGTGTGGCAAACGAAAACGATTACGATGGCGGCGAGATTAAGATTCTCGAAGGTCTCGAGGCCGTTCGTAAGCGCCCGGGCATGTATATCGGCTCGACGAGCGCCAGCGGTCTGCATCACCTGGTGTGGGAGATCGTTGACAACTCCGTCGACGAGGCCATGGCCGGTTTCTGCACCGAGATCCAGGTGACGGTCCACGCCGACAACTCCATCACGGTCGTCGACAACGGGCGCGGCATCCCCGTCGACGAGCACCCTGTTAAAAAGATCCCGACGCTCGAGGTCGTCATGACGATCTTGCACGCCGGCGGTAAGTTCGATAACTCGGCCTATAAGGTTTCGGGCGGCCTGCACGGCGTTGGTATCTCCGTCGTCAACGCACTGTCCAAGCGCGTGGTCGTTCAGGTTCGTCGCGACGGCAACACCTACGAGATGGAGTTCTCGCGCGGCAAGACCGTTAAGAAGATGGAGGTCGTGGGCACCTCGGATTCGACGGGCACCACCGTCACCTTCTGGCCCGACGACGAGATCTTCGAGACATGCATCTACGATTTCGATACGCTGCACAACCGTCTGCAGGAGACGGCGTTCCTCAATAAGAACCTCAAAATCGTGCTGACCGACGAGCGCGAGGCGACTCCCCATGTGGAGGAGTTTTGCTACGAGGGCGGCATCATCGACTTCGTCAAGTTCCTCAACGAGGGCAAGGACGTCCCCGAGGCCTTTAAGGAGCCCATCTACATCGAGGGCAAATCGGACCCGGGCGCGCCTGTGACCAAGATGGGCGAGGTTGAGGTTTCCCTGCAGTGGAATAGCGGTTACGGCGAGAACGTCATGTCGTTTGCCAACGACATCTACACCCCCGAGGGCGGCATGCACCTTGAGGGCTTCCGCACCGCGCTCACCCGTGTGATCAACGACTACGCGCGCAAACAGAACCTGCTCAAGGAAAAAGACGCCAACCTGACCGGCGACGATGTGCGCGAGGGCCTTTCGGCCGTTATCTCGGTCAAGCTGCCCGACCCGCAATTTGAGGGCCAGACCAAGGCCAAGCTCGGCAGCTCCTATATGCGCGCGCTGACGCTCAAGATCGTGACCGACGGCCTCGCCGATTACCTCGAGGAGCATCCCAAGCCCGCTCGCGAGATCGTCAAGAAGGCCCAGCAGGCATGCAAGGCCCGCAACGCCGCCCGCAAGGCGCGCGAAGCGACCCGTCGCAAGAGCCTGCTCGAGACGGCGTCCCTGCCCGGTAAGCTCGCCGACTGCTCGGTGCGCGATGCCGAGCTGACCGAGCTCTTCATCGTAGAGGGTGACTCGGCAGGCGGTTCGGCCAAGGACGGCCGTCGCCGAGACATCCAGGCGATTCTGCCCCTGCGCGGCAAGATTTTGAACGTCGAACGCGTTGGTGACCATCGCGCGTTCTCGAGTGACACCATCCAGTCATTGATTACCGCGATCGGCTGCGGCGTCACGACGAGTGCCGGCGACGGCGGCGACTTCGATATCACCAAGGCGCGCTACCACAAGATCATCATCATGACCGATGCAGACGTCGACGGCGCGCATATCCGCATCCTGCTGCTGACGTTCTTCTACAAGTACATGCGTCCGCTGATCGATGCCGGCTACGTCTATGTTGCCTGCCCGCCCATCTTTGGCATTAAGGTGCGCAACAAGATCCACTACGTGTATCCCAACGGCCGCCAGCCCGAAGACGAGATCCTGCGCGATACCATCCAGAGTCTGGGCCTGAACCCCGACGATAACGACGAGGACGGCAAGGCCAAGGACGGCAAGATCACCAAGAAGCGCAAGGGCTATACCGTCCAGCGCTACAAGGGCCTGGGCGAGATGGACCCCAAGCAGCTTGCCTCGACGACGATGGACCCCAAGACCCGCATCCTGCAGCGCGTGTCGATCGAGGACGCCGTGGTGGCGGACCGCGCCGTGCGCGAGCTCATGGGTTCCGAGGTCGGCTATCGCCGCGAGTACATTGAAAAACATGCGCATGACGCGCGTTTCCTTGACGCTTAAGAGGAGGTAACGTGGCAGACGATATCAACAATAACGGGGGTATGGACGAGGCCGGCGATGCCGGCATGCCCGACGATCTGAAGCGCCTGCTTGCCCGTGCTGAGCAGGGCGAGGACGGCGACCCGGACGCCTATAACCCCGATGTCGATGATGACGAGGAAGAGGATGACGACGGCGAGCTCGAGGAGAGTTTTGGCGAAGTCGACCGTGGCGCCTCGGCCGGCGAGGATATCAACGGCGGCCAGCTCCAGATTTCGGAGTTCGGTCGCGAGATGAAGCAGTCGTTTATCGAGTATTCGATGTCGGTCATCACGGCGCGCGCCCTGCCGGACGTGCGCGACGGCTTAAAGCCGGTGCACCGCCGCATCCTGTACGCGATGAACGAGAGCGGCATCTACCCCAACCGCCCGCACAAGAAGTCGGCGTGGACGGTCGGCGAAGTTATCGGTAAGTACCACCCGCACGGTGACTTTGCGGTCTACGAGGCCATGGTCCGCCTGGCACAGTGGTTCTCCATGCGCACGCCGCTCATCGACGGTCATGGCAACTTCGGTAACATCGACGGCGACGGCGCGGCAGCCATGCGTTACACCGAGAGCCGCCTGGCAAAGCCCGCCATGGAACTGCTGCGCGACCTGCAGAAGGATACCGTCGACTGGCAGCCCAACTACGACGAATCGCTCGCCGAGCCCGTGGCGCTGCCTGCGCGCTTCCCCAACCTGCTGGTCAACGGCAGCCAGGGCATCGCCGTCGGCATGGCCACCAACATCGCCCCGCACAACCTCACCGAGGCGATTGAGGCCACCTGCTACCTGATCGACAACCCCGACGCCACCGTCGACGAGCTCATGCAGATCATGCCCGGTCCGGACTTCCCCACCGGCGCCATCATCATGGGCAGCGCCGGCATTAAGCAGAGCTACGAGACCGGCCGCGGCTCCATTACCGTGCGTGCCAAGGCACACGTGGAGTCCACCAAGACCGGCCGCAGCCGCCTGGTCTTTACCGAGATTCCCTACATGGTCAACAAGGGCACCCTGCAGGAGAAGATCGCCCAGCTTGTCAACGACAAGCGCATCGAGGGTATCTCGGATATGCGCGATGAGTCCAACCAGAAGGGCATCCGTCTGGTTATCGAGCTCAAGAAGGGCGTCATTCCGCAGGTCGTGCTCAACAACCTGTATAAGTACACCTCGCTGCAGACGACCTTTGGCGCCAACAACCTGGCGCTCGTCAACGGCGTTCCCAAATGCCTGAGCCTGCGTGAGATGCTGCAGCACTACATCGACCACCAGGTCGACGTCGTCACTCGCCGCACCCGCTTCGACCTTAAGAAGGCCCAAGCCCGCGCGCATATCCTCGAGGGTTATCTTATGGCTCTCGACCATATCGACGAGGTCATTAGCATCATCCGCTCCTCGCAGACCGACTCCGAGGCCAGCAGCCGCTTGATCGAGCGCTTTGGCTTTACGCCCGAGCAGACCACGGCCATCCTCGAGATGAAGTTGCGCCGCCTGACCGGCCTGGAGCGCGACAAGATTCAGGAAGAGTTGGACGGCCTGCGCCGCGCCATCGCCTACTACGAGGACCTGCTGGCGCATGAGGAGAAGATCCTGGGCGTCATCAAGGAAGAGATGCGCGAGATCTCCAAGAAGTTCGGCGACAAGCGCCGCACCGAGATCAGCCAGGTTGAGAAGGACCTGGATGTCGAGGACCTCATCGCCGACGAGGATATGGTCGTGACCATCACCCACACCGGCTACGTTAAGCGTATCCCGGTGGCCGCCTACCGTGCCCAAAAGCGCGGTGGCAAGGGCGTGTCGGGCGTCAACCTCAAAGAGGACGACGTCATCGACGAGATGTTCATCGCGTCCACGCACGAGTACGTGCTGTTCTTCTCGAGCAAGGGCAAGGTCTATCGCCTGAAGGTGCACGAGCTGCCGGTGGGTACGCGCCAGGCGCGCGGTACCGCGATCGTCAACCTGCTGCCCTTCGAGGAGGGCGAGAAGATCGCGAGCGTCATCAGCTGCCGCGAGTTCCCAGCCGACGAGTACCTGATGTTTGCCACCAAGAGCGGCATGGTCAAGAAGACCGTGATGAGCGCATATGACCGCAGCCGTCGCGACGGCCTGATCGCTATCAACCTGCGTGACGACGACGCGCTGCTGAACGTGCGCCGCGTGCGCGAGGGCGACAAGATTATCCTGGCCACCACCGCGGGCAAGGCGATCATGTTCTCCGAGGAGCAGGTGCGCGCCACCGGCCGCGATACCAGCGGCGTTCGCGGTATTGGTATGAAGGACGGCGTGAGCGTTCTGGGCATGGAAGTCACTAACGGCAACGGCGATCTGTTCGTCATCACCGAGCGCGGCTACGGCAAGCGCACGCCGGTCGCGGACTACCCGGAGCAGAATCGCGGCGGCCAGGGCGTCTACACCATCCAAATGACCGAGCGTAAGGGTAACCTTGCGGCCATGAAGACGGTGGGCCCACAGCACGAGCTGTTCATCGTGACGGAGGGCGCGACGGTCATTCGCGTCAAGACCGACGAGATCAGCCAGACCGGCCGCGCCACCCAGGGCGTCAAGATGATGACCGTCGACGACAACGACCGCATCTGCGCCGTAGCCCGCATGACGGCCGCCAAAGAGAAGCCCGAGGGCGAAGCCACAGAAAACGTCTCTGCTTCCGAAGAAACCCCTGTCGATCTAGGCGACGGCAACGACATGCCAGAAGATCTCCTAGACGAGTAAGAGGCCCTAGCTGGTAGAAAATATCAGACACCATATATCGGCGGTCGGCGCACTGCGC
>CABRLT010000109.1 GCA_902471785.1 uncultured Collinsella sp. | reverse complement strand
AGATAGTTGCCAGCGGGCCTGTTCCCGAAGTACACCGTTGAATCGCACAGAGGGGAGGAATGCGAATCAAACTCAACAGGGCAGGCTTTTTCATCGCCTATTGCCTGCTCCGTTGCTGAATACAATATAGTTCACCGTGGTTTACTTTCTAGCGTCAATATGCTCCGCCACACCTTCTCCATAAGTTAGCCCAGGTAAACCTGCAACGGAAAACCACAACAAAGGGGACAGGCACCTTTGTGGTGGTTTTGACCACGGCAGAGCTGTTAGAGTCCGGCAGGCCAACGACAGACGGCCAGGTCGACGTGCATGTCGTCCTTAAACGCCACACCCTCCCCTAGCAAAAGCTCACGTTGAGCATCGGGACCGCCAAAAGCAAAACCCTCGCATATGCGCCCGTCGGCAAACACCACGCGGTGACAGGGAATCTCGCCGGGGCGCGGATTGCTATGCAGGGCATACCCCACATACCGCGCACTTCGTGGTCGACCGGCAAGCAGCGCCACCTGACCATACGTGGCGACCATCCCCTCGGGGATCTGCTCGACCACCTCGTACACCCGTTCAAAAAAGCCCTCAGACGCCATTGCGTGCTCCTTTCAACCGAACCCAGCATAAACCACCACAAAGGTACCTGTCCCCTTTGTGGTGGTTTTGACCGGAAAGCTAGTTGGCGGGGCGGAAGAAGGCTACGGCTACAGCGCCGGGGCCCACGTGGGTGCCGATGGTGGCGCCGATAGTGTGGATGGGCAGCTCACCCTCGGCATGGCCGGCCCACAACGCGGCACTGTCCTCGATATACTTCTTGAGCACCGCATCCGAAAGACCCGTATAGCCGAGCGCCAGCGGCATGGAAAAGTCGATGCCGCCCGCCTTTTCGACCTTTTGGTTCAGCAGGTTGCGGCCGTTCTTGGAACCGCGCGCCTTGCCCAGCTGCACGATCAGACCGTCCTCGACAGCCACCACAGGCTTTACGTTGAGCAGCGTGCCCACGGCGCCGGCCGCAGCAGACAGACGACCGCCGCGCACCAAGTACTCCAGCGTCTCGAGCAGACCGATAACCACCACACGGTCGCGCACGGCCTCGACGGCCGCCGCGATCTGGGCCGCGCTACGGCCCTCGTCCACCAAGCGCAGCGCATACTCGACCAGCACGCGCTCGCCCAGGGTGACGTTGTTGCTATCTACCACGAACACGTCGCCGCCCGGCGCCTCGGCAAGTGCGGTACGGGCACTCTGATTGGTGCCCGAAAGCTTGGCGCCAACGGTAATAATCACTGCCTCGTCGCCGGCCTCACGCGCCTCGGCAATAGCCTGCGAAAACGCGTACGGGTTGACCTGGCCGGTCTTGGGCAGCTCATCGCGCTCCACGAGCATCTCGTAAAAGCGCTGGTGATCGATGTCGACGCCATCCATGTACACATCGGTGCCAAAGGTGACGGACAGCGGCAGAACACGCAGAGCGGGGTGCTCAGCCGGCGACATATCGCTCGCGGAATCGGTAATAATACGAATGGACATAGCGAATCCTTTCTTTCGCGGACCTCTCGCGGGGAATTTTGACAGCAATGCCCCGGCACGGCATACGCACTCAAACGGGACTATGCAGTTGTTAATTGGAAGCAAATGCCTTGGCGGCCTTAGATCTCGCGCAGGGTGTTGAGAATCGTGCGCAGCGACGCATACATCTGCTCGCGCTGCTCCACACCCATAGCCTTACCGGTGGTATCGAGCACCTCGCGAATGATGCGGTCCGCCTCGCTCATGCTCTCGCCGCCCAGAGCGGTCAGGCGCACCGGAGCACGATACTTAACGGCGGCATCGCCCGAATCATCGACCTCGACGTAGCCACCCTCCTCCAGATGCGCCAGCGTACGCGAGACGGCGGCGCGGGTCACGCCTGCCATGCGAGCCAGGTCGGCGCCAGTCAGGCCGTCCTTGCTGCGCTCAAGATAGTACAGGCACATAACGTCGGAGCCCTTGAGACCCAGCCTTGCGCCCTCAGACGTCTTAATGCGCTGGATCTCCTTGTAGAGTCCGCTGATCAGTCCGACAAAGTCCTCGAAACGTGTCTCGTCGCTCTGCTGCATGGGAGACGACCGCCTTTCGCTTGCATAATGCTAACGGGTAAACATCTTAGTCGCATAAGGCGACACCCGTACCCAAATACCCCATTTGTTAACCCATCAACATAAAAACCACCACAAAGGGGACAGGCGCCTTTGTGGTGGTTTGGGGCATCAATAGGTTCTAGGCGCCGCTACAGTTCCACGCAAGGATTGTCGCGGGTCACAAGCGTCTTAATGACAACCGTCGCTCCCAGATAGCGCTCAAGCAGCTCGGCTAAGCGATCGATCGCAGCCTGGCAATCCCCCATCCGCTCGGGCTCCACGCACTCAATCGCCAGGAACGCATCGGCCAAATCATCGGACAGCGCCGTGCGAACGCCGTCGCGCCAGTTCCAGCAGCGGCACACAGCGCCCGCATCGTCGATGTAGGCGAGCTCGCCGGGCAGCGTCGGATCGTCCGCCTCCTCGCCAAGCGGCAAGAACGCATCGCCACCGTCGGTCACCTTCAGGCGAAGGTCCCCCTCGATCGCATGCAGATCCTCGCCTCCCACGGGCAGCGCGTAGGTCAGCGACACCGTGTTGTAAATATCCACCGCGGGCGTAATGTGGCCCACCGGCTTGCCCTTGAGCACGCGTTTGAGCAAGTTCTCGATCGAGCAGCGCGCGCCTTTCTTGGTCTTGAACAGACGATAGGCCTCGCGCCATGCCTTGACCGGTGCGTTCTCGCTGATAGTGTCGCTGGTCAGATGACGCTCCGCATCGATATTGGCGCGGTCGAGCAACGCCGCAATCGCATCCACGTCCTCTTGAGGAATCTGAGCCGTGGGCTTCATGCCCTCCACGACCACAACACCGACCGCTGCCTGCGGAAACAGCTCCCAGAATGAATCCTCGGCAATAAAGCTCTTCATACGCTCTCCCTTCATTGTGCGCGCCCGAGTGAGGGCGCCTAAACAAAAAGCGCCCTTACAACGGCCACCTTCAAAGTCCTACGGTGCCGTCACAAGAACGCTTGCGCTGTCCCCATCCGGAGAAGGGGACGATATGTCAGGCGTATTGTAACCCGAGTCATCCACACGAGCAAAACCACCACAAAGGTGCCTGTCCCCTTTGTGGTGGATATGGACTAACGGCGAAGCTAGTGGCGGAGTCCCAGCAGGCCGCGGCCGCGATGACGGGCCTCGGCGGACACCTGGGCGTGCGGGCCGGCGGCTTTGACGGACTCGGGCAGGTGCGAGTACTTCTTCTCGAAGTTCTTCTCGAACATCACCGCCAGGTTGTGCGCGGCCTCGTCGTAGCGCGCGGTGCTCTGCCAGTATTGGCGCGGCACCAGGATGCCATCGGGCACGCCGTGGCACGTCGTGGGAATGTCGACGTTAAAGATGTCGTCGTGCACGAACTCGCTATCCTCGATGGTGCCGTCGAGGGCGCGTGCGACCAGCGAGCGCGTGTAGGCAAGCTCGATGCGATGGCCCACGCCGTAGCCACCGCCAATCCAGCCGGTGTTGACCAGGTACACGCGTGTGCGGCCGTCGGCAATGCGCTCGCCAAGCATCTTGGCGTAAACCATGGGGTCGAGCGGCATAAACGGCTCGCCGAACAGCGAAGAGAACGTGGGCGTGGGCTCGGTGACGCCGACCTCGGTGCCGGGAATCTTAGCCGTAAAGCCCGTCACAAAGTGGTACATGGCGGCGTCGGCCGTCAGGCGCGAGATGGGCGGCAGCACGCCAAAAGCGTCGCAAGTCAGGAACAGCACGACACTCGGAGTGGTGCCCATGCCCTTAGTCCACGCGTTAGGAATGTGCTCCACGGGATAGGCCACGCGCGTGTTGTGCGTGATCGAGATGTCGTCGTAGTTGGGCTTGCGGTTCTCGTCGAGCACCACGTTTTCGCAAATGGCGCCAAAACGGACGGCGTTGAAGATCTCGGGCTCGTGGAAGGCGTCCAGGCCCTCGCATTTTGCGTAGCAGCCACCCTCGATGTTGAAGATACCCATGTCGGACCAGCCGTGCTCGTCGTCGCCGATCAGCAGGCGCGTGGGGTTGGCAGAAAGCGTGGTCTTGCCCGTGCCGGACAGGCCAAAGAACACGGCAGTCTCGTGCGTGACGGGATCCATGCTGGCCGAGCAGTGCATGGGCAGCACGTCATCCTCGACGGGCAGCAGATAGTTCATGACGCTAAAGATCGACTTTTTAATCTCGCCGGAGTAGCCGGTGCCGGCGACCAGAATCACGCGTTCCTGGAAGTTGATGACCACGGCGGCGCTGGAGTTGAGGCCCTTGATGGCAGGATCGCACTGGTAACCGGGCGCTGCGAGCACGCAGAAGTCGGGCTCGCCGGTGCGCGCGATTTCGCGGGCGAGCGGACGGGCGAGCATTTGCTTAATGAAGAGCGCCTGGCTGGCACGCTCGCAGGCAACAAGCAGGCGACGCGTGTGGTTGCGGTCAGCGCCCGCCATGCCGCGCGTGACGAACACGTCGCGCTCGTTGAGATAGTCGACGATGCCGGCCTTGATGGCCTCATAGCTCTCGACGGACAGTGGGCGGTTGACCGCACCCCAGGCGATCTTGTCGTGAACATCGGGGGTGTCAACGATAAAACGATCGTTGGGCGAACGACCAGTGCGCTCCCCCGTCTCGATCACGAGCGCGCCATTAGAAGCCATACGGCCCTCTTTGCGACGAATAGCGTGCTCGACAAGCTCTGCCGCCGGCAGGTCCACCAGCAGACGGGGTTGATTCTCGGCGGGATCTTCAACGAGCGTAATACCAAAGTTGGACAGAACTTCTGCAGGGGTAACACCAGGCATGGGGCCTCCTTTAAAAACGCGACACGTGGACGCGACGCGCACTTTACTCACGTAAAGCCCGTTGTACCCGATATGCAAAAACGTTTTTGCGGCAAGGGCGGCAAGCCCGCCCAACGGTCAAAAATCGCAGGCAAGCGGCCTAGTCATTGGGGACGTTTTTAAACGCCTAGTCATTGGGAACACTCTTGAACAGGCAACATTCAAGGAGCGCCCCCGGATGCCGGCACTTAGGGACGTTCCTAAAGTGCCGGCACATA
>CABRLT010000108.1 GCA_902471785.1 uncultured Collinsella sp. | reverse complement strand
CGAAAACCACGTGGGTCGGTTAATGGGAGCGACCCACCGGGAGGCACAAGAAGGGAAGTTCCTATGAGCAATTGGCTTAAGCTCGAGGGCGATGTCTGCGCCGTGACCGGCGCGCTCGGCGGTATGGGCGTCGAGATTTGCCGCGAGTTCGCCCGCAACGGCGCCAACGCCGTCCTGCTCGACCTGGACGAGGAGAAGGTCAAGGCCGCAGCCGCCGACCTCGCCGCCGAGTTTGGCATCCACGCCGAGGGCTACAAGATGAACGCCACCGACGAGGCCGAGGTTCAGGCCGCCGTCGATGCCACCATCGCCGACTTCGGTCGCGTCGACGTTCTCGTCAACACCGCCGGCATCCTGCGCTTCGCAGCCATGGAAGACCTGCCTCTGAGCGACTGGGAGCAGGTGCTCAACGTCAACCTCACCGGCTACTTCATCACCTCGCAGCGCTTTGGTCGCGAGATGATCAAGGCCGGCCAGGGCCGCTTGGTACACATCTCGACCGTTGCCAGCCACTCCCCCGAGACGTTCTCGGGCGTGTACAGCTCCACCAAGGCGGGCGTCAACATGATGTCCAAGATGCTGGCTGCCGAATGGGGCCCCTACGGCGTCCGCTCCAACTGCGTCGAGCCTTGCTTCGTTAAGACCCCGATGTCGGCCAACTTCTACGCCGACCCCGAGGTCGAGAAGAGCCGCAGCCGCCTGATCGCCACGCGCCGCATCGGCGAGGTCAGCGATATCGCCAACGCCGTCATGTTCCTGGCGTCCAAGCGCTCGGACTTTACCACCGGCGACGCCATCAAGGTCGACGGCGGCTTCTCCAACATGATGGGCGACCTCACCGCCAAGCCCGGCGGCCGTCGCGCCTATGCCGACAACCACCTTAAGAACAAGGGTGTCGAGCTCTGGTCCGATGAGTCCGGCGTCGCAAAGCCGACTGACCAGTAAACCAACCTGACAGGGAGGCCCCGCGGACACGCCTGTTCCTCCCCCGTATCGATTAGAAAGAGTCCAATGGCTTCCACCAACTCCAACAAGGGTCGCGCCGTCGTGCTTTCCGCCGCGTGCGTCACCATGTTCTTCATCAGCTCCATCGCGCTGTATTCCGTCGTGAGCAAGAACCTGCTCGCCGTCTACCCCGAGTGGTCCAGCGCTCTTACCTGGGCCTTCCCCGTCTTCCAGACCATCATGGCCGTGACGGGCATCTTCGCCGGCCGCATCTCCGATAAAATCGGCCCCCGCAACGTCGTGATCGCCGCCGCCGCGTGCTACGGCCTGGGCTGGTTCATGTCCGGCACCGTCACCGAGCCGTGGCAGTTCTACCTGTGGTTCTCGCTCGTCGCCGCCATCGGCAACGGTCTGGGCTACAACCCGGCGCTCACCACCGGCCAAAAGTGGTTCATCGACAAGAAGGGTCTCGCCTCCGGCATCACCCTGGCCGCTTCGACCGCCGGCGCCGGCCCCGCCGTGCTGTCCCCGGTGCTCGCCTCGCTGCTCATCCCGAGTCTGGGCATCTTCGGCGCCCTTAAGGCACTCGGCGTCATCTTCTTTGTGACGATCGCCGCCTCCGCCCTGTTCCTGAAGGCCCCCGAGGCCGGTTGGCTGCCCGAGGGCTTCGAGGCCCCCAAGGGCGGCGCGCACGCTGGCACCTTCGGCGACCTCACCCCGGGCGAGATGGTCAAGACCCCGCGCTTCTGGGTCCTCATCGTCACCTTCGCCTTTGCCGCCACCGCGGGCACCCTGCTCGTGGGCAAGGTTGCCTCCATCGCCGCCGTTCAGCTCTTCGCCGACCCCACGAGCGCCGCGGCCGTCGCCCTCGGCGGTGTGGTGGTCTCCGTCAACACCTGCGCCAACCTGGTCGGCCGTCTGTCCTTTGGCCAGATCATCGACAAGCTCGGCGCCTATAAGTCGCTGCTCATCAGCCTTGTCGTCACCATCGTCGCACTCGTCATCATGTCGATGAGCTTTACGCAGGCCATGTTCTTTGTGGCGCTCGCTCTGCTCGGCTTTAGCTTTGGCGCTCTGCTCGTCATCTACCCGCCGCTCACCGGTGGCGCCTTTGGCACCAGCAACATCGGCGTCAACTACGGCATCATGTTTTTGGGCTATGCCGCTTCCACCTGGATCAGCCAGCCCATCACCGCCGTGCTGTATCACGCCGAGGCCGGCAGCGCCGCCTACCAGCAGTCCTTCTACGGCGCCATTGTGATCGCCGCCATCGCCGTCGTGCTCACCGTCTACATGATGGTCTCCGACAGCAAGAAGAAGTCCGCTTTGTAATTGCCAATGTGACAAAGGGACTGTCCCTTTGTCACATTCCATCGCCAACAGTATTAAGGAGTCGAAATGTCTGAGCTCAACCCCGTCCGCATTGCCGTTATCGGCGCCGGCGCCATGGGCCGCAACCACATCCGCTTTGTCACCGAGGAGCCCGAGGCCGAGCTCGTCGCCATCGCCGACGCCTTTGAGGGCGCCCGCGCCACGGCCGAGGCCGCCGGCGTGCCGTTCTTCACCGATCCCGCCCAGATGATGGACGAGGTCAAGCCCGAGGCCGTCATCATCGCCACCCCCAACGACCTGCACCTGGGCGTTGCCCGCGAGGCCGTGAAGCGCAATATTGTGCCGCGCCACGGCCGAGGCCGCCGGCGTGCCGTTTTACACCGATCCCGCTCAGATGATGGACGAGGTCAAGCCCGAGGCCGTCATTATCGCCACCCCCAACGACCTGCACCTGGGCGTTGCCCGCGAGGCTGTAAAGCGCAACATCGTGCCGCTGGTCGAAAAGCCGATCTCCAACGACCTGGAGGATGCCCAGGCCTTCGCTGCCGAGGCCGAGACCGCCGGCGTGCCCGTGCTCGTGGGTCAGCACCGTCGCCACAACCCCTTCGTCAACAAGGCCAAGGAGATCATCGAGTCCGGCGAGCTGGGCAAGCTCACCGTGTCGAGCTTCCACTACATGATCTATAAGAATGACGAGTACTTCGATGTCGAATGGCGCCGCAAGAAGGGTGCCGGCCCGATTCTGGTCAACCTGGTGCACGACGTCGACCTGCTCCGCTACCTGCTGGGCGAGCCCGTTGCCGTCCAGGGCATGCAGTCCAGCGCCGCCCGCGGTTTTGAGACCGAGGACTCCGCCGTGGTCAACGTCCGTTTTGCCGATGGCGCGCTCGCAAGCATGACCATCTCTGACGCCACCGCCAGCCCCTGGAACTGGGAGGCCACCGCTCGCGAGGATCCGCAGTACCGCCCCTTCGACGCCGACGCCTACTTTATCGGCGGCACTAAGGGCGCCCTTTCGCTGCCCCGCCTGCACCGTAAGGGCGCCCTGTCGCTGCCCCGCCTGCACCAGTTCTCCTACGACGGCGCCTCCAACTGGCACAAGCCGCTGCAGATGGAGATTCCGGCCGTCGACCCGGCACTGCCGCACAAGATGCAGCTCAAGCACTTTGTGAAGGTTGTCCGCCGCGAGGTCGAGCCCGTCGTGACCCCCGCCGACAACGTTAAGACGCTCACGCTTCTCAACGCTATCAAGGAGGCCGCCGAGACCGGCCAGCTCGTCGAGCTGTAATGCCTTAAGAGCGACCGCGGCAGAAACCCCATGCCGAACCCTTCGGTCCGTCACCAACAAGCCCCTCTTCTTTGCCCCGCGAGCAGCCTCCTGCCCGCGGGGCATTTTGCTACCTTGCCGACGATTTTTCTGGGGCGGGGGCTATTTTGCACCTCGGCTTGATTCGTTCGCCACGAAATGGGCCTATCTACTACGTTTAACCGACCGCCCTCAACCATGCCGAATTTCCTAAAATCAAAAGCGCAGGTAGACGGCTTGCGCATTCTCGGAAAACCGGGGGATGGTCGACCCATACGGTTCAAACGTAGTAGATAGGTCGTTTTCGTGGCGCGGGCCCAAAACAGTCTTTTGAAACGGGTGGTATCCTTGGTAGCCCTGTGCTGCAAACGCACCTTAAACGCAAGGAGTCCCATGGATCTTATCGCCCAGCTCGCCCACGAGCTCAACCTTAAGGCCGCCAACGTCGAGGCGGCCGTCAAGCTCATCGACGAGGGCAACACCATCCCCTTTATCTCGCGCTACCGCAAGGAGGCCACGGGTGGCATGGACGACGTCGCCCTGCGCGCACTCGACGAGCGCCTGTCCTACCTGCGCAATCTTGAGCAGCGCAAAGAGGACGTCATTCTGCTCATCGACGCCCAGGGCAAACTCACGCCCGAACTCGAGCAGCAGATTCGCGAGGCCACGCAGCTCCAGCGTGTCGAGGACCTCTACAAGCCCTACCGCAAAAAGCGCATGACCCGCGCGCAGAAGGCCCGCGAGGCCGGCCTTGAGCCGCTCGCCAACATGATCATCATGCAGGCCTCGGCCAAGGGCAGTGCGCTCGATGCCGCCGCAGCATACGTCAACGAGAAGGCCGGCTTCGACACACCCGAAAAGGCGCTTGCCGGCGCCGCCGACATCGTGGCCGAGACGGTGGCCGAAGACCCTGAGAACGTCGCCGACCTGCGCGCCTTTACGCAAAACACCGCCGACATCGTCGTCGAGGCCACCGACCCCGCCGAAAAAACTCCCTACGAGCCGTACTACAACTATGATGAGCCGCTGCGCCGTATACCCAACCACCGCGTGCTGGCTATCGACCGCGGTGAGCGCGAGGGTAAGCTCCGCGTGCGCGTGAACGTCAACGGCGCCACCGCCACGGCACGCCTCGGCAGCCGTTGGCCCCGACGCCAGGGCGTGTTTGCCCCCATCTTCGATGCCGCCATCGCCGACGGTTACAAGCGCCTCATGGCCCCCTCGCTGGAGCGCGAGGCCCGCGCCAAACTCACCGTTCGCGCCCAGACCGAGGCCATCAACGTCTTTGCCAAGAATCTCGAAGGCCTGCTCTCGGCACACCCCGTGCGCGGTGCCCGCGTGCTCGCGCTCGACCCGGGATATCGCACCGGCTGCAAGGTGGCCGTCATGGACGAGACCGGTAAGCTGCTCGACCACGGCGTGGTCTACCCCACCAAGCCGCGCCACGACGTCGCCGGCACCAAGCGCGAGCTCGCCCGCCTCGTCAAGAAGGACGGCGTCAACACCATCGTCATCGGCAACGGCACCGCCAGCCGCGAGACCGAGGAAGTCGTCTCGGAGTTCATTGCCGAGCAGGCACCCGG
>CABRLT010000107.1 GCA_902471785.1 uncultured Collinsella sp. | reverse complement strand
CGCTTTGTCCCGCCCGTTTTTTTGCTTGGTTGGACTTTATTTGCCCGAAGCTACGCCCATGCCGTAGCCGATGATCAGGCCGTGCATCTCGGCGTAATAGGAATCCAAGCCGTTGCAGGGCATGATGATGGTCTTGGAGCCGGGCCAATGCTCGACTATGCGGTCAGTAAGCGCCTGGGCTCCAGCTTCGTTCTCAACATGGTCGATGACGACCTCGCCGCCCGTAAAGCCCTCGGCTTCCATGGTATCGATGATCTTGTTGAGCATCTTCTTTTCGCCACGCGTGTGCCCGACGAGTTCGATTTTACCGGCCTCGCTCGCCGTGCCCAAAATGCGGATATTGAGCTTGTTGGCAATGACGCCGGCTGCCTTAGGGATACGTCCGGCTTTGGCCAGGTTTTCGTAATTGCACAAGCTGAAGAGGATTTTGCTGTTCTGCTCAAGGCTATCGAAGTATGCGCAAGCGTCCTCGAATGAGACATCCGGATTGCTTGCAAGATAGCGGTCGAACAGCAAGAAAATGAGGTCCATTTTGCCGCCAGCTGCGCGCGAATTGACTAGGTGAATCTGCCGGTCGGGCTTCTCGGCAAGAACCATATCGCGAGCCGTGGCTGCTGCGTTGTAGCTGCCCGACACGCCCTCAGAGATCGGCATGCAGATGGTCTTGTCTGCCAATTTGAAGAGCTCGGCCCACTCCCCTACGCTGGGACAAGCGCTCGAAGAAGCGTTCGTCTCCGCCTGAACAGCGCAGTTGAGCTCATGAACATCGAGCGAAAGGTCATCGATGAATTCACGCTCCCCCACTCGAATTTTGAGGGGCGCAAATGCAAAGGTGGTATGGGGCGCGGTCGGTTGCCAATCGCGGAGGTTGCAGCTTGAATCGGAGATAAGTGCCCAGCTCATAGAGGGTCCTTTCTAATCGTTCCCATTCAATTATAGCCATCTTGCAGACCGATTGAGCCGCTATCTAGTATTCAAAACTAGATAGCGGACTGCACTAAAGGCAAAAGAATGGACCCCATGACTCAAAAGCCACGAGGTCCATATCCGTTTGGTCTATTTGAATACTTAGTAGCGAACGAAGATATAGTTGTTGTTCATGCCGGCGGCAACGGAGCTGATGATAACACCCGTGTTGTAGTCGGAAGCATGAATCATCTGACCACCACCGATGTAAATGCCGGTGTGGTACGAATTGACCACAACGTCACCGGGCTGCGGATCGGACACACGCGTCCAGCCCATAAAGGTACCCGTGGTGCCCAGGCGGCAATAGCGACCAGTGAGGCAATAGCTAACAAAACCAGAGCAGTCGAAACTGTTCGGGCCAATTCCGCCCCAGGAATAGGCGCAACCAAGCTTGCTGTATGCACGCGAGACAACAGAACCGCCATCGACGGACTGGCTCGGAGCAGAAGGCGTCGGAGCTGGAGCAGGCGTGGAGGGCTGCGGCGTCGGAGCAGGTGTCGGCGTAGGAGCCGGAGTGTTGCCGCCCTGGTTGTTGTTATTGTTGGTCTGACCACCGTTGTTGGTGTTCTCGGTCGTACCGGCAGTCTCGTTGCTCACAGTGGCCTTCTCGGCGGTACTGGCGTTGATGCCGGCCTGCAGCGCGGCGTTGGCCTCGGCCTCAGCGGCAAGCTCGGCCTGCAGCTGTGAATCCAGAGAGTTTACGACGTTCTGGGCTTCAGCCTGCTGGCCGTTAAGCTCGTCGACCTTCTTTTGCGTGGTGGCGACGTTCTTTTCCTGCTCGGCCTGCTTATCGGTGAGCTGCTGCTTAAGCTCCTTGACCTCCTGAATGGTCTGAGCCTGCTTATCGGACACCTTGCTGTAGTAGAACAGGCGGTTGAGCATATCGCTCAGGTCGTCGACGCCCGTCAGAACCTGAAGAAGGCTCAGACCGCCGGTCTTGTACTCGCCGGCAACGTAGGTCGAGAGCTTGGCCTGACCGTCAGCAATCTCCTGCTGCTTTTGCGTGATCTCGCCAGCAGTCTGATCGAGTGCCTGCGTTTGCGTGGCGAGCTCATCGTAAATCTGCTGGGTTTGGGTACCGATCTGCTCGAGCTTAGTACGAGCAGCGGCAAGGTCGGATGCGGTATCGGCGTAGGCAGGAGCCGCGAGGCCCAAGCCCAAAACACAAGCGAGGGTTGCCGTAGCAGCGCAGCGTGCCATGTTTTTGTGCGTGTTTGCTGTGCGCATGTAGCTTCCTTTCCAGTAACTAAGGGTAACGGCTAGTCCACCGTCACCAGGCTAAAGAGCTCAACATCGTCATCAGACGGCGTGAGCTTCTCGCGCGGATTGAGGAACGCAAGCTCAAGGATACAACCGTAGCCTACGAGTTTAGCGCCCATATCTCGCACCAGTTTACCTGTTGCCTCGACGGTTCCGCCCGTCGCGACCAAGTCGTCCAGAATCAACACGGTATCTTTAGAGCTGATAGCGTCGGCGTGAATCTCGATTGAATCGGTGCCGTACTCGAGCTCATAGCTCTGGCTAATCGTCTTGCGAGGCAGCTTGCCCGGTTTACGTGCGGGAACAAAGCCGGCGCCCAGGGCGACGGCAACCGGTACGCCAACCATAAAGCCGCGAGCCTCGGGGCCCACGACCTTGGTGATGCCCATTCCGGCAAAATGCTCGGCAAGAGCATCGGTCATGGCCTTAAGCACCTCAGGATTGCCAAAGAGCGGCGTGATGTCTTTAAAGATGACTCCGGGCTCGGGATAGTCTGGGATGTCGACGATGTGAGATTCGAAGTCGTACATTGTATGACCTTTCAATGGGTTGCCGAAATATCAACAGCGGTTATTTGCCCGCGGCGACGGTGCCGGATTCCGAAGGGGCGACGACCTTGAGCGGCTTTACGAGAGAATCCTCGTGCGAAGCCGGCGCGGCAGTTTCTTCGTTTTTGGCCTTGGTGGACTCGGAGCGAGCGATTTCCTCATCGAGTGCATCGATGTCGGCGTCCTCGACCACGGCGTTGAGCGACTCAAAAACGCGGTTCTTGAGCAGCGCAGTGTGCACGCCCTCGGTCAGGTCGTGAAGCTTCTTAAACGCACGCTCGAGCTTGGCGTCGCGCTCGTCATCGGAAGTATCCATACCGAGCATGCTCACGAGCACCTGCTCAAACATCGAGGACTCGCGGTTGGCGGAAGACACGTACTGACGCAGGTTGCGGGGCTCGATATGGAAGCGCGACAGCTCGGAGCAGTAGCGGATGATCGGAAAATCGCGGCCATCGACGAGCTCACGATTCTGCGGACTCTTGATGATGCGAATGAGGTCGTTCTCGGCGAGCGAGCGGATAAACGAAATCTCGACGCCCAGCATATCGGGAATGGTCTCGATGGGATGTAGCTTTTGCTTAGTCTCCTTGGGTTCCGTCTTGAGTGGAACATCGGACAGCAAGCCCACCTCGTAGGCGAGCGTTGACAGGTCCGTGGCGTTTTCCAAGCGCTGCTTAATCACGTTGAGCGGCATGTAGCGAGTCTTCTGCAAGTGCAGAATGACCTCCAGGCGATCAACGTCCTCCTTGGAGTACTGACGGTATCCCTTAGGCGTACGATGAGGGGTAATGAGCCCCTCATCCTCTAGAAATCTAATTTTTGAGTTCGAAAGGTCGGGGTATGCGCCTCGAAGTAGGTTGACGACTTGGCCGATACTCAGATAGTTGCGTTCGGCCATGCCCTACTCACCGGTTTCGATGCGCTCCGGCGTGCTCTCGTGGTAGATGAGCGTAAACGTACCGATCTGGACGGAAGAACCGTCGTGCAGCGGGGCCGCGTTGACTATGGCACCGTCGACCCAGGTGCCATTGAGCGAGCCCAGGTCCTCGATGCGAGCGCCGAGGCCCTCGCGGATAATGCGCGCGTGGCTGCGCGAAACGGTCATGTCATTGAGGAAGATGCCGTTCGCAGGATCGCGGCCGATGGTGGTCACTTCGTCCTCGAGCTCAAAGGCGGCACCAGTCTGCGGACCCTTGACGATGGACAGAACGGGGGCGGTGATGCGCACGTTGGCCATGAGGTCGGGAACGGTGACGTCGCTTGAAGGCACGCGGAATACGCAGGTAGCGTCAGCAGCCTTATCATTCTGAGGCATATTGTTAACCATGTTGTCCATGACAACCCCTAACTTATCGCGGACGTGCCGCAAATAATGAACCGTACGTAATCATACCCCAACGAATCAGTCTTCGATTTCAGGGTTCAGAAAGTCGATGTCCTCGTCCTCGGGATGCGCGAGAGCCTGTTTAATGGCCACTCCGCCCTTAATGGAGTAGATGACAGCCGTGAGCATGGAGAAGATCACGCCGCCGTACACAAAGAAGATGCCGAGGGGCACCGAGCTTCCGTTGAGGCCCGGGAAGGCCTTAAGGGTTGAAGGTAAAAGATGCAGGCCGTCAATAACGGGGAAACCGAGCAGCATGAGCGAGAATCCGGTCATGAGCAGCGCTGTGGCAATCTTTCCGGGGAAGACGACATCGATGGGGCGACGATGATAATGACGCACGATAAGCGTGCCGATGCCCAGATAGATGTCGCGGCCAATAATGAGCACGCAGACCCAGATGGGCAGCTCTCCGCGGACCACCAGCCCAAGTACGCCGGTGAACAGCAGCGCGCGGTCGCAAATGGGATCCATGACCTTGCCGAGCCACGAGACCGTCTTAGTCATGCGGGCGATCTGACCGTCCATCCAGTCGGTGGAGGCGGCAACGGCGTAGATTGCGATGGCGATGACGCGATTGTTATCCGTCACAAACAGGTACAGAAATACCAGGGTGAGGATCAGGCGCGTAAAGGTGATGAAATTGGAGATCGTAAAGATCTTATTCGACGGGTAATCGGAAGTGCCGATAAGCTCCTTTTTGATCTTCTTTTTGATGCCCACAGGACTCCCCCGCTGGTTAACGACAAAACTTTCGATACTATACCCGTTCCGGCGATGTCTATCCAGCGCAGCCATAGAGAGTCCAGACATGTGGAGGGCGCCTCTGGGCTGCGCTGGATTCTGCATTTGTGTACATCAGCCTCCAAAAGCGACATTTTTCGGCTTCTTTGGTGGCTGGTTTACACGTTTTGATTCGGTGATTACATCGATCGGGAAAGTTGTTGCTTTAGCAAATGCGTGCGGGTCGAGATTGGCTGGCACCAAAAGAGCCCATCGGCCGTTACA
>CABRLT010000106.1 GCA_902471785.1 uncultured Collinsella sp. | reverse complement strand
CTGATGGTCGACTACTCGTGCGCACTCAAGCTCACGGGTTCCGTCGCCGTCATGACTGCCATGAGCGATGCTGCCAAGATGGGCGTCATGGTCAAGGGCGCGAAGTACTTTGAGTCGTTTGCCAAGGCCGATACCATTGTCTTTGACAAGACCGGCACGCTCACCGAGGCGCAGCCGCGCCTGGCTTGCGTGCTGACGACCGATGGCTGGAGCGAGGATGAGGTCCTGCGCCTTTCCGCTTGCC
Organism: uncultured Collinsella sp.; assembly: GCA_902471785.1. Taxonomy (GTDB): domain Bacteria; phylum Actinomycetota; class Coriobacteriia; order Coriobacteriales; family Coriobacteriaceae; genus Collinsella. Next base: position 4,939 of record CABRLT010000106.1, on the reverse strand, counting down.
TGGAGGAGCATTTTCCGCATCCGGTGGCGCGCGCTGTGGTCAATGCGGCACGCGAGCGTGGGCTCGAGCATCGCGAGCGCCATGCTGCCGTCGAGTACATCGTGGCGCACGGCATCGCTTCGTCCATCGAAGGGCGTCGCGCCATCATCGGTTCCGCGCACTTTGTATTTGAGGACGAGGGCGCGCAGCTCGAGTCCGACATCAAGGAGCAAATCGACCTCAAGATGCAGGGCTTGTCGCCGCTGTATCTGGCGGTCGACGGCACGGTCGTGGGCGTGCTCGGTATCGAGGATCCGCTCAAACCCGGGGTCCGTGAAGCCATTGCCGACCTGCATGCGCTGGGCGTCAAGCATGTCGTTATGCTCACGGGCGATTCGGAGCGCACGGCCGAGCGCATTGCGCGCGAGGCGGGTGTCGACGAGTTTAAGGCCGAACTGCTGCCCGAGGATAAGTACGCTTATGTGGAGCGCATTAAGAGCGAGGGGCGCCACGTTGCCATGGTGGGCGACGGCGTCAACGATTCGCCGGCGCTCGGCTTGGCCGACGTGGGCCTGGCGATGGGTGGCGGAAGCGATATCGCCAAGGAGGTCGCCGATATCATCCTGACCGATACGGATCTGGCCGCAATCGTGCGCCTGCGCCGTATGAGTCAGGGCCTCGTTGATCGTCTGACGAGCTCCTACTCTAAGGTGATGCTCACCAACTCAGCACTCTTGGCACTGGGCATTACCGGCGCGATTACCCCGCAGGCGTCGTCGCTGTTGCACAACGGCTCGACGATTGCCTACAGCCTGAGCAACGCGAAGGCGTACCTGCGTTAGCGTTTTCGATTGAGTATATGGCCTGCATTCGGGTGGCACCGCAGCCGCCAGGGTGCAGGCCTTCTTTTGTTTGACGAGATGTTAGCTCAGATATATGCTCATGCTAGCATGGCTAGCAAACGCTGAAGGTGAGGTTGGGATGGCTACCGTTGGCAGCATGGTGCAGGTAAATGTTCGCGTGGATCGCTCGGTTAAAGAACGCGCCGAGGAGGCGCTGCGGCTTTCGGGCGGAACGCTGCCCGAACTCATCAAAAAGGTCGTGGCCAAGGTTGCGCAGGGCGGCGGTTCGTGCGAGGAAATCCTCGAGGCCGTTAACGACCGACAGCGGGGTGCCGTGTTAGATTCGCCGTTTGCTGCTTCCTGGGCGGCGGCGGATCAGCTTTACGCGGACCTGGGCATCGCTACGTCGCCCGTATCCGACGATCGCGATTGGGACACAATCTATTCCGAAGCCATGGACGAGCGCTATCGCCAAAAGGGGATGATCCTGTGAGCGGGGCTCCCCTCAAAATAATGGTGGATGCCAACGTATGGGTTGATTCGTTTTGCGCTGACCATGCCGAGTCGCTTGCCGCGCGTGCGTTTATTGGACAGGCGACGGAGACGGGGGCATTGCTGTTCTTTCCGGTGCATATCGCCAAGGACGTGCTGTACGTTGTCCAACACGAGCTCAAGCGTAGCGTTCTTGCCAGCGGGGGAGCGCTCGACGAGGCTTCTGCCCGCGCGATTGGCGATGCGGCGCTGGCGTTTGTTCGGAACATGACCGAAAACGCCACGGCCGTGGGTGCAGATGCGTCGGACCTTTGGCTGGCCGACAAATACTTAGTGCTCCATCGCGATTACGAAGACAACTTGGTGCTCGCCGCGTGCAAGCGCGCGCAGGTCGATTACTTGGTGACCAACGATCGCAAGCTGCTCGAACATGCCGATCTTGCAGCAAAGACCCCGCGTCAAATGATGCCGATTCTTGCTTTGGCCGAACGCGCCCGCGCGGCTATCGGTTGACGCAAACTGTTTGCGGGCCTCTTGGACGACGATGCGCCAAGGGACCCGCGTCTGCTATTTATAAAAGCTCGGCCTTGATGGCGGGACTTTCTGCGAGCTGCTCGGCAGCCTTTTCGTCGGAATCGTTTAGTGCTGCCAGGCTGCGGTAGACCCACTCGTTGACCTGGGTGTTCTTGACGCCTGCGGTCTGCATAAGGGCGCCTACCTCGCGGATTGCTGCGAGCAGATCGGCTTTGGGACCCGCGAGCTCGACCTCGACGCCGTGGTAGGCGGTCACGCCGCGGTTTTCGCTCACGTGGTCGATAAAGCCCTCGACGGTCTCAAGCTGCTGGGCGAGAGCTGCATTATCGTCGGCGTCCAGCGCGACGAGTGCGTTCGATACCGTGAGGGCGGGATGTCCGCAGGGGACAAAGCCTTCGATGACATCCATAGCTTCGGTAATGGTTGAGCCCAGGCCTGCGAGGGCATTGACGAGTTGCTGTTTGGTATCCATGACGGTCCTTTCGACGGGTCAATTTTGCTTGGCGAAAATATACGTGACGCGATCGGTAGCAAAAGTGCGAAGTGCAGCGCACATTGGGGTCTTCACAGCTCGTGCATAGAACAGCTGTCCGCTTTCAGAACGTGGTAAGATAACACTCCACAAGCGGGGCTCGCCCTGCATGTTCCTTGAAAAGTCGACGGGTGTTGGGCGCTCGTGCCCAATGCCATCCAGACTTTCCCGACATTCGGGGGCGACTGGTTTCGACACGATAGCTCTGAGAGAGGAAGCAAGCCGAGGTCTCCTCGCCTCGTTAAACAGGGGTACCGTCAAATTGAATTGACAACAACTCTTCTTTTGAGCCTATGGCTCTCGCTGCTTAATTTATAGCGGCGCGTCAACCCGGTGATTTCCCCGCCACCGGTGCGACGTCATTTTAGGGGAATGCTCCTGCGCACGTAATCGGTATGGCGTAGGCTAAGACCGAACCGGTTAGGACGCCGCGAGCGTGTCGCTGCGCGCAAAGCGTCCGAGACTAAACCAGCGACTGAGCTTGGAGATGCCAATCAGGGGGCTTTCGTGGACCGGAGTTCGATTCTCCGCGCCTCCACCAACTGTTCAGTAGGCGAACACATACGCGTGTTCGTCGTTAGGCGGGCGTTCGTATTGCTCGTCAGATAGAAAGAAGCCGCTCCATACGGGGCGGCTTCTTTGCGTTCTAGGCCTGCGGCATGATCTCCTGCTCGCCGTCCTCGTCCATGTATGGCATGAGGAACACGCCGCCCTGCTCGGTGGTAAGCAGCAGGTACTCGCGGTTGTGCTCATCGCACACGATTTCCTGGCCGATGCCCTCGGGCAGGTCGTATATGGGGCCGTCGGTGCGGGCTTGCCTCACGGTCACGTCTTGCGCTCCCATGGCCTGCGACGCGCAGCTGGCGGCGGCCAGGACGATGAACAGCAGGACGGCCGCCGCGAGGATGGGGCCGCACCCGCCGTTGCGCTCCTCGTCTGCGGGGCTCGGGTACGGCATGGCCTATCCCACCTTCACCAGATAGTCGTCGGCCTCTGGCTTGCCCGTGGCCTTGCCCACGGCGATGTAGCGCGTTGCGCCGCTGTAGCCCGTGTATCGGCCCCACACGTAGCCGTCGGCGATCTTGTACCAGTTATCCAGCGTCACGGTCTCGCCGCTGGAATAGTGCGCCACCTCGGTGCCGCCCAGGCCGGGGGCGTCGCGCACGCGCAGGTAGTCCACAGTGCAGCGGTAGGTGCCGCCGAAGTTCTCGGTCGTTTCCTGCTGCGCAGGCTGCGGCTGCGGGACGGCTGCGGGGGCGCTTCCAGCAGTGATGCCGAAGCATTCCAGGTAGATGCGCGCCAGCTCGTCCAGGTTGCCGTTGAACTTCTCGCGGTCGCCGTCGTTGTCGATGAAGCCGTTCTCGCACAGGCGGTAGTTGATGCCGCGCGCGGCGGCTCGGTTCGGGTTCGCGAGGTCGGAACGGCGCACCAGCTTCTCGGAGCGCCCGGGCATGAACGCCGCCAGCTTGTCGGCCAGCGCATTGTCGTACTCGTCAGGCTCGAAGCCCTCCTTGATGATGACGTGCGCGCCGTGGGCCGTGGCGATGCCGCTGGCGTCCATGTGCAGCTCCACCACTGGCGCGTCGGTGCTCAGGCGGTTAAGCCCGCCGTCGGCGTACCAGTTGCGGGACGTATCGCCCAGCTCGACCTCGGAACCGCCCAGTTCCTTGATTCGCTGGCCCAGGGCGCGAACGCGCTCGGCCTCGGTGCAGCCGCCTGCGCAGCAGCCGGGGTCGCCAGCGCCGTGGCCGCAGATGATGAACAGTTTAGCCATTGCCTACTCCTTCCCGCCTACGGTCACGCCCAACAGGGCGTCGAGCCACTTGGATGTGATACCCACCGACTTGAACAGCGTATAGGCCGCCTGCACGCCGCCTACCACGGCGAAGGCGCACGTGACCCATGCGCCCGGGCCTGCGGGCACGCCGCCCACGAAGCCGGTCACAACGCCCGCCAGGAGCGAGCAGCCCAGCGCCAGGATGCGCGCGGCCTTGCCGGTCATGGCCTCGGTCTTGATCAGCTGCACCGCGAACGGCACGGCGAAAGACAGCACGATGGCTGCGATTGCTTGCATTTCTGTCATTTCGGATTCCTTTCTATCGAGCCGATTCCTTGTAGAGCAGGTCAACGCGGTCGGCGATGTGGTCGACCTTCGCCGCCATGCCCTGGCTGCGCGCCTGGCTGTTCGCCAGGTCGGCGTGCAGCACCTCGTTGGAGGTCACGACGGACTCCATGAGCGCCTTCATAGCCTCCATCAGCGCGTTGCTGCGCTCCATCTGCGCGGCGATGCGGCCCTCCATCTGGCTGCGCTCGCGGTCGCGCTGCGCCCGCTCGTTCACCTCGTCCTGCTTTCGCTCTTCGCGCTTGAGGTCGATGTTCGCCTTGCGCTCGTTCTGGGCCTTGAACTCTTCGAGGAACTGCTTGCCGAAGTACAGGACCACTAGGACGAGCAGCGCGCCGAAAAGCGACCCGGGGCCGTACGGCGCGAAGATTTCCAGCACGTCGGTCATTCGTTTTCTCACCTCCTCGAATCGCTGCCGCGATTGTCCGCGAGGTGTCG
>CABRLT010000105.1 GCA_902471785.1 uncultured Collinsella sp. | reverse complement strand
AATCATAGTATCGCCTTACGTTAATAACGTCAAACGTTTCTATAGACTTACATCTCTATTATAGCGTACATCTGTTCGTGTTTTCTAGAACAGGTATCCTTCGACACTTAAGCAAGCAAAAGCAGTCGTTTGTAAACATCGAGGCCTTTGAGCAGGATTTCCTCGTCAAAGAGCATGGTATCAGTATGCAGGGCGCTTGTGGCATAGGCGGAACAGCCGTCCGAATCGCTCGGGTTTTCTTGACCCTCCGGCACGCCCGTGCCCAGCAAGAAGAACACACCCGGTAGATGGCGCTGGTAGAAGGCGAAGTCCTCGGCAATCAACAGCGGCTCGTCCACAAGCTGCAGCTCGGGCAAGGCCGGAGCAATGTGGGCGAACAGCTCGGGGTCGTTATCGACCGGCGGATAACCCTCGGCAAAGTCGAGATCGTACGTGCAGCCCGTTGCGGTGCATGCCTCGTCAAGCACACGGCGCACGCCCTCGCGCGCGCGGTCGAACATATCGTCCGTAAACACGCGCAGGCTACCGGCGACATGGGCCTCCCCCGCCACCGCGTTGCAGACGGTGCCTGCCTGCAGCAGACCAAACTTGCCGATGCAGGGCTCGTCGGCACCCAGCTCGTCCATCAGCTCGCGCTCGGCAACCAAGAACTTGGCCGCCGCCAGTGCGGCATCGTGCGATTCCTCGACCGGAACGCCATAGGTCTTGGCGATATGGATACTCGCGCCATGGATATGAATGTGCGTCTCGCTCGAGCGCGCCAGCAGCGGACCGGAACAGCTCGCCAACGTGCCGGCGGGCAGATCGGGCCACACATGGAAGCCGAAGATGCGATCGGCCCCGTAACGCTCAAACACGCCGCTCTCGCATACCGTCTTAGCGCCACCGGTCGTCTCCTCGGCCGGCTGGAACACAAAGAGCACGTTACGCTTGATGGCGCCCGGCTGCTCACGAATCGTACGGTCGACAAAAGTCGCCGCCGCGAGCGCCATGGCCATGTGGCCGTCGTGACCGCACGCATGCATCTTGCCGGGCTGCGTCGAGGAGAAGGCCACGCCCGTTGCTTCCACGATGGGCAGGGCGTCCATATCGGCGCGAATCGCCGTGGCGTGCGTAGCGCCCACACCGGCATCGAAGAAGGCACAGACGCAGCTCGGACACGGATGGGTCACCTCGCAGGCAAGCGGAGCGAGCGCGCCCTCGATATAGGCGATAGTCTGCGGAAGATCGAAATCGAGCTCCGGAATGCGATGCAGGTCGCGACGATAACGACGGAGTTCTTGGAGCTCGGTCATGGGGATTCCTTTCATGGGACAACTCAGTTGCCACTTATTGTGACGCAGGATTGTGGCGCCCTTGTTTCTAGCATGAAGCTGCATTTTTTAAACGTTATATACGAATACTCTTGTTTGGTAAAGTGCAACGTGGTAGGGTCTTTACCACTTGATAGAGGCGCGGGCACGAAGATCCGCGGGCGAGTCGGCAGACTTTGACCCCGCGGGGAGGCGAAACCTGCCGAACTGGGTTTTTCGGGCACGAACAGCCTGGTGGGCCTGCGGGAAACACCCGCAGGACTGTCTGCAGCAATGCGGGAGCGCTATCCGGACATTGGGTCCACGCTATGCGGATTCGATGCGCCGATGGCGCCGTCTGGATAGCGAGGTTTACGGGACATGGCACTGACCCCCAACGAGGCATATGCGGCAAAGCGGCCGTTTGTGGACAAGGAGACGCTCGAACACATCGTCGAGCAGTTCCCCACGCCGTTTCATCTATACGACGAGGCGGGCATCCGCCGCAACATGCAAGAGGTGCGCGACGCCTTTGCGTGGAATCCGGGGTTTAAGGAGTACTTTGCCGTCAAGGCCAATCCCAATCCGGCGCTTATCTCCATTCTCAACGAATATGGTTGCGGCTGCGATTGCTCGAGCTATACCGAGCTCATGATCGCCCGCTCGCTGGGCATCACCGGCCATGACATCATGTTCTCGTCCAACGACACGCCGGCGGCGGACTTTGAACTCGCTGATAAGCTGGGCGCCATCGTCAACTTCGACGACATCAGCCACATCGAGTTCCACGAGCGCGTCGCAGGCCCCATCCCCAAGACGGTCAGCTGCCGTTTTAACCCGGGCGGTCTGTTCCAGCTCTCTAACGGCATTATGGACAACCCGGGCGATTCCAAGTACGGCATGACCACCGAGCAGCTCTTTGAGGCCTTCCGCATGCTCAAGGCCAAGGGCGCCGAGAATTTTGGCATTCATGCCTTCCTTGCCAGCAACACCGTCACCAACGACTATTACCCCAAGCTCGCGCGCATCCTCTTTGAGCTTGCCGTGCGTCTGGAGCGCGAGGCGGGCGCGCATGTCGCCTTTATCAACCTGTCCGGCGGCGTGGGTATCCCCTACCTGCCCGAGCAGCAGGCGAACGACATCCACGCTATTGGCGAGGGCGTACACGCAGCTTACGACGAGATTCTGGTTCCCGCCGGCATGGGCGACGTGGCGATCTGCACCGAGATGGGCCGCTTTATGATGGGCCCCTACGGATGCCTGGTCACCAAGGCTATCCACGAAAAGCAAATCTACAAGGACTATATCGGCGTGGACGCAAGTGCCGTCGACCTGATTCGCCCTGCCATGTATGGCGCCTACCATCACGTTACGGTGATGGGCCAGCCGGGTGGCCCCGACAAATCCACAGTCCCCGTCACGAACAAGTACGACATCACGGGCAACTTGTGCGAGAACAACGACAAGTTCGCCATCGACCGCGAGCTGCCGCAGATCGATATGGGCGACCTGCTCGTGATCCACGATACCGGCGCGCACGGCTACTCCATGGGCTACAACTACAACGGACGCCTGCGCTCCGCAGAGGTATTGCTTCGCCCCGATGGCTCGGCGGATCTTATCCGTCGTGCCGAGCGCCCGGGCGACTACTTTGCCACGCTCGACGTGCTGCCGTGCGGCCGCGAGTTGCTGGCCAAGTCGCGCGCCGAAAGCGCCCGCCGTCGCGCTCAGGACGAGCGCCTAGCCGTCGCCGCCCAATGGAACAAACGCATCCAGATCGCAGAAGCCAAGGAGAAGAATATGGATGTCCGCAACCTCGAGGGCTCGATCGTCGCCCTCGTCACCCCGTTTAAGAAGGACGGCAGCGTCGACTTTGATGCGCTTGAGCGCCTGGTCGATTTCCACCTGCAGAATGGCACCGACGCCATCCTCACCCTGGGCACCACCGGCGAGAGCGCCACGATGACCGATGACGAGGACAACTCCGTCGTTGCCGCCGTGGTCAAGCAGGTCGCAGGCCGCATCCCCGTCATCGCCGGGTCGGGCTCCAACTCCACGCAGACAATGCTCACCAAGTCGCTCACCTACCAGGGCCTGGGCGCCGACGGCCTGCTGCTCATCACCCCCTACTACAACAAGTCCAACGAAGAGGGCATCTACCAGCACTTTAAGACCGTGGCCGATGCGGTGGACATCCCCTGCATCTTGTACAACATCCCCGGTCGTTGCGGCTGCGGTATCAGCGAGCGCAATGTCGAGCGCTTGGCCGCACACCCCAACATCATGGGCATCAAGGAGGCCTCGGGCAACGTCGCCTATGCCGCCAAGATCGCGCACCTGCTGTCCAACGACTTCCGCATGTATTCGGGCGAGGACGCGCTCACCGTGCCGCTCATGAGCCTGGGCTCCTCGGGCACCATCAGCGTTTGGGCCGACGTGCAGCCGCAACTCGTGCACGACATGTGCCGTGCCTACCTGGACGGTGACGTGGAGCGCGCCCGCGAGATCCAGATTGCCGGCCAGCCGCTCATCAACGCCCTCTTTAGCGAAGTCAACCCCATCCCCGTTAAGGAAGCGCTCGCCCAGATGGGTATGATCGAGGCCAACTATCGCATGCCGCTGTGCCCCATGGCAGACGACACGCGCACCGCACTTACCGATGCTCTGAAGGGAGCTGGTCTGCTTGATTAAGACCGTCATTATGGGAACGGGCCGCATGGGCTCGCTCATCCGCACCACCGCCGAAAGCATCGTTGGTGCCGCCGGTCAACCCGTTTTCGACATCGTCGCCCAGATCGGCTTTGACCTGGCCGAGCTCGAGAGCGCTCCGGCTGCCGATGTGATCATCGACTTCTCGAACGTCGCGACCTTTGATGCCGTCGTTGCCTATGTCGAGCGTACGGGCGCCGCACTCGTTTCCGGCACCACGGGCTACACGCCTGAGCAGATGGACCGCCTGCGCGAGCTGGGCCAGAACGCCCGCGTCATGCACGCGGGCAACTACTCAATCGGCATCGCCGCTCTGCGCCATCTGGTGGCCCAGGCCACGCGCGAGCTGCCCGGCTTTGACTGCGAGATCGTCGAGACGCACCACAACCAAAAGGTTGACGCCCCGAGCGGCACTGCCAAGCTACTGCTCGACGCCGTCGTCGAAGCTGAACCCGAGGCAGGCTACCACCCCGTCTATGGCCGCGAGGGCATGTGCGGCGCGCGTGGCCCCAAGGAGATCGGAATGCACTCGCTGCGCGGCGGCACCGTCGCCGGCGTGCACGAGGTTAGTTTCTTTGGCCAGGACGAGGAGGTCACGCTCACCCACCGCGCAACGAGCCGTCAGATCTTTGTCAACGGCGCCTTGGCAGCCGCGCAGAAGCTCGTCGTCCGCGAACCCGGCTTCTATACGTTCGACAAGGTCATGTTTGCCTAACCGGGTATCAACCGAATCCACCCAAAGGAGAGATAGCAAATGAGCAACGCAGCCGAGATGGATGCACAAGAGATTATCAACTACATCGCCACCGCGCCCAAAAAGACGCCCGTCAAGCTGTACGTGCGCGAGAAGCCGGGCATGAAGGTTGCCTGGGGCAACGCACATGTCTACGGCGGTCGTCGTGGCAAGACCGTCTTTGGCGACTGGGATGAGCTTAAGGCCATCCTCGATGCCAATGCCGATTCCATCGATTACTACGACGTTGAAAACGATTGCCGCAACTCCGCCGTGCCTATGCTCGACCTTAAGGGCATCAACGCCCGCATCGAGCCGGGCGCGATCATCCGCGACCGCGTCGAGATTGGCGACCGTGCCGTCATCATGATGGGCGCCATCATCAACATCGGCTCCGTCATTGGCGAGGGCTCCATGATCGACATGGGCGCCGTGCTGGGCGGCCGCGCCAC
>CABRLT010000104.1 GCA_902471785.1 uncultured Collinsella sp. | reverse complement strand
GCCCGGGGCCCGTGGGTTATACCCTAAGAGCAAACCACCCTTTTTAAGGGTGGTTCTGATTTGGTGGCTAGTGCTGTAGGTGATTACTCGCCCAGCAGGCTCTTGGTGATGGAAGCGGCGGCCTTCTTGCCGGCGCCCATCGCCAGAATGACCGTAGCGGCACCGGTGACGATGTCGCCGCCGGCCCAGATGCGGGGATCGGTGGTCTGGCCGGTCTCCTCGTCGGCGACGATGTAGCCCCACTTGTTGAGCTCCATCTTGCCGCCGATCTTGGCAGCGAAGGGGTTGGCGTTGGTGCCGATAGCCGAGATCGCGACGTCGCAGGGGATCTCCTCGATGGCGCCCTCGATGGGCACCGGGCGACGGCGGCCGGACTCGTCGGGCTCGCCGAGCTCCATCTTCTGGACCTTGACGGCGCACACGGAGCCGTCCTCGCCAGCGACAAACTCGAGCGGGGAGACGAGCGGTAGAACCTCGACGCCCTCGGCCTTGGCATGGTGCAGCTCGGCGCGACGGCAGGGCATCTCATCCTCGGTACGACGATAGGCGATGATGGCGTGCTCGGCGCCCAGGCGCTTGGCGGTACGGACGGCGTCCATAGCCACGTTGCCGCCACCAAAGACGACGACGTTCTTGCCGTGCTTGGTGGGGGTGTCGTACTCGGGGAACTTGTTGGCCTTCATCAGGTTCACGCGGGTGAGGTACTCGTTCGCGAAGAAGACGTTGGGCAGGTTCTCGCCGGGGACGTTGAGGAACTTGGGCAGGCCGGCGCCAGTCGCCACGTAGATGGCGTCGAAGCCCTGCTCGAACAGCTCCTCGGCCGTGGCCATGTTGCCCACGACGGAGTTGTACTCAAACTTGACGCCCATGTCCTCCAGGCCGTCAATCTCGCGCTTGACGACTGCCTTGGGCAGACGGAACTCGGGGATGCCGTAGACCAGCACGCCGCCGCCGGTGAAGAATGCCTCGAAGACGGTGACGTCAAAGCCGTTACGGGCGAGCTCGCCAGCGCAGGTGATGCCGGACGGGCCAGAGCCGACGACGGCGACCTTCTTGCCGTTCTTGGGGGCCATCTTGGGCGTGGAAGCGAGCTCGGGGCGGTCACCCAGGAAGCGCTCGAGCTGGCCGATGGCCACGGGCTCGGACTTCTTACCACGGATGCACTTGCCCTCGCACTGGTTTTCCTGCGGGCAGACGCGGCCGCAGATGGCGGGAAGCATGGAGTCCTCGCGGATGGTATCGAGAGCGCCGCCGAAGTCCTTCTCGCGGATCTGCTCGATAAAGCGGGGGATGTTGATGTTGACGGGGCAGCCCTCAACACAGAACGGCTTCTTGCAGTTGAGGCAGCGCTCGGCCTCGGCCAGCGCCATCTCCTCGGTGAAGCCCTTGTCGACGGGGCGGAAGTCGCAGGCGCGCTCGGCAGCCGGCTCCTCGTTATCGGGGGTGCGGGGCGACTTCATATCGGCAACGAAACGACCGTTAACTAGTGGCATGCGCAGCTCTTTTCCTCATAGGCCTTGAGGGACTCGCCCTCTTCGGAACGGTAAGCGGCCTGGCGGGCACGAAGGTCATCCCAGTCGACCAGGGTGGCATCGAAGTCGGGGCCGTCGACGCAAGCGAACTTGGTCACGCCGCCCACCTCGACGCGGCAGCAGCCGCACATACCGGTGCCGTCAACCATGATGGGGTTGAGCGACGCGGTGATGGGGGTGTCGTACTTCTGGGCGGTGAGGGTCGAGAACTTCATCATCGGAACGGGACCGACGCAGAAGACCTGGCTCACGGCCTTGTCCTGCAGCAGGCGCTCCAGCGGAGCGGTGACAACGCCCTGCTCGCCGTAGGAGCCGTCGTCAGTGGTGATGTGGATGTGGTCCTCGTCGAGGAGCTCGCGGAACTGGTCTTCCATGAGCAGGAGGTCTTTGGTGCGGGCGCCCATGATGGCGTGGACCTCATGACCGGTCTCGACCAGGTGCTTGGCGACCGGGAAGGCAATTGCCAGGCCGACGCCGCCGCCAATGACGGCACAGGGGCCCTCGGCCATCTCGGTGGGAACGCCCAGCGGGCCCACGACGTCGCGCAGCGACTCGCCGGCCTCGTAGGTGGAAAGCATCTCGGTGGTCTTGCCGATCACCATGAAGATGAACTCGACCCAGCCCTCGTCACCGTTCCAGCCGGCCAGGGTAAACGGGACGCGCTCGCCCGTCTCGTTGGCGCGAACCATGAGGAACTGTCCAGCGTGCGCATGCTTGGCGATTGCGGGCGCCTCGATGCGGAACTTGAACACCTTCTCCGAGAACTGCGTCTTCTCCAGGATCTTATACATAGAACCCCTCTCTTGTTAGGGCCGCCGAACCGTGCCTCCACGGAAATGGACGGTAGCCCGAATAAAACCGTACACGCACAGGCGTTGTGCAGACATACGGTGCAAATTATACCCTCATGGACATGTCACTTACGTGTGTCTTCGGCGGTTGGGAGCAGGGTTTGTCCACTTTGGCCTACCAAATAGGGACAGGTTTATTTTGGTCGGTTTTATCAGGCAAAACGGCAAAGGGGCCGGCCTCGGGTTGTGATGAGGCCGGCCCCCTTTGGGGTGCTATGTGCGTATGGTGGCGCGCGGTTTATTGCGATGCCGCAACTGGGGCGTTTCCGCAGATAAAACCTGCCAAAAGAAGCCTGTCCCTAAATGGTAGGCTTTAGTGCTTGCCGTTGGCGGAAGCGGCGCCGTTGACGTGATCGCGGGCGTAGATTACGCCGTGCACGATCGCCAGGCCGGCGGCGTCGGCGGCGCGGGCGCAGGTGTCCTGGAAGTCCTCGGCCTCGCGGGCGCGCAGCTGCTTGAGCACGTAGTCTGCGACAGCCATCTTGCCGGGAGGGTTGCCGATGCCGGTGCGGATGCGGCTGAAGTCGCGGCTGCCCATCTTGTCGATGATGGAACGCAGCCCGTTGTGGCCAGCATGGCCGCCGCCCACCTTAACGCGTACGTCGCCGGCGGGAATATCGAGCTCATCGTGGATCACGAGCAGCTCCTCGGCCTTGATTTTGTACTCGCGGCAAAGCTTGGAGATGGGACCGCCCGAGGTATTCATGTATGACTGCGGCTTGACCAGTACAATCTGGCGCTTGCCTCCCTCTTCCTCGGGATCGTTGATGTTGATGAGCGCGACCTCGGCGCCTGCCTGGTTTTTCCAGTACGTGACACCGGCCTGACGGGCCAACTCGTCGATTGCTTTGAAGCCAGCGTTGTGGCGGGTCTCGGCATACTCATCGCCAGGGTTGCCAAGCCCGGCAACCATGCGAATCTTAAGCGGCTGTGCAGCTGCCATGTGCTTCCTTTCGTCGATTTGTCGCCTGCTATGGTGAGCGACCCTGTTGCCGCTGTCAAATGGAGGGTAATTGAGGGCGTTTAGGGGCGTTTGGACGGCCGTCGAAATCAGAGGTGGACAGTTAGTTCGGATACGTATAAGTTCTGAGGACTCGAAGTGCTCAATTCAATGCCGATACGTTGCTTTGGAGCTTTAGTTAGTCCATATGGCGCTGTTTTGAAGTCTACCCTGCCTTCAAATAGGGCGAATGGTATAGAGATAGCCGCAAAACAGCCTAATTCAATGTGTCCATTTATACGTATTTGAACTAACTGTCCAGTCCTGTTCGGCGGCGCGCGGGTGATTCGCCGTTTAGACCGGCGCAAGGCTGATTCCGGCCCGCAGGGCGTTGAGCCAAGCGGCCTGACGCTTGCGATAGCCCTTGATACGGTATCGGAATCGGACTCCCGCGAGTCGATGCATCGTTTGGGCGAAGGCTTCGAGTGCAACAAGGTCTTTCATTTGGTCGCGATTGATAACCAGGACGTGGATGCCCATTGCCTTGAGGCCATTATTTCGATTGCCATCGTGGATGCGAGCGTTTTGAAGCTCGTGCCCAATTCCGTTGTATTCGTTGTCGACTCCGGCTGCCGGGCAATATAGGTCACAGATGGCATAGGGGATGCCCGAGGACATGTTGACCGCAAGAGTGTCGAAGTCGATTCGATAGTTGAGTAGCAGGCCTCCCATGGGCAGGCTGCAACATCCGAATCCGCCAAAGCGCATGGGCGCTCCGAGAACGGCAAACATTAGGGATTCGGCTGGGGATGCAGATCCGGGTCGGGCGAGCTTGACTGCCGTGCGAAACGAGGTGTATGAGCTGCTTTTGGCAAGCTGTGCAACAGTCTCGAGATCTTCGATGGTCGTGGCGGGCTCGCATTTGTAGTGTGCCTGTTCGTAGCGGGTTTCGTTCTGCTGTTCGGTCGCCGACTGGTCGCCCCGGCAATCGAGGTCGTCCATCGCTTCGTAGTCATCGCCCTTGGGCCACGTGTCGTCGTAGGCGATGGGGTAAGTTGCCTCGGGCGGAAGTGAGTAGGTTCCGAGCAGCTCCATAAGGAGCATCAAGGTTTTGGCGACTGATTCATTTTTGGAACAAAGCATGGCTGTCATGGCAGGAGACGTTGCGTAGATGTCGGCCTCGACGTGCATAATTGCACCTTCAGGAAGAGGAGTGGAGAGAATATGCTGAAGAAGTCGCTTGTCGGGGCGCCTGTTGTCTTCGTTTGAAACGAGAAGATCGAGCAGTTCGGAATCATCTTCATTCCAGGCGTCGAGTATCGAAAGTGCGCCAAAGTCTATCGCGTCATTGTTGGGAATGCAGCCAGCCAAGGCCTGTGCTTGCTGTTCGCTATCAACGGAGTCCCAGGGTAGGGCAGAGTACGCCCGTCGTGCGCGACGAATTGCGCGGAGGGCGGAGAGATGTGAAATCACGGTCGTCATAGCTATAACGTACTAAGTTGGCGGCAGAATGCGACCGCCATACCGTTCTTTTCGCTCAGCGGGGCGCTGCGCGCCATGAACGGCTGGGTGTTATGAAATCGGTGGAATCGGTTGAGGGGATTGCAGGAAATTGAGCTCTGCCGCGAAGGTTGACGATAGCTACTGGACAGTTAGTTCAGATACGTATAAGACGGCGGGCGTTCGAGGCGTTTCTAAGGGCTTTCGAGGGCGATTTGAGGGTAAATATGCGGCGGTCGTACTCGAAAGCGATGAGCTTTGGGCAGTATGGCGTTCGCCGGGGAGCTCAGAAGGCTCAGAACGGCCTTTGGAGCTTTAAAAAAATACGTATCTGAACTAATTGTCCAGGGAAGGTTGTCGAGGGGTAGAAAAAGGGTCGGAAGCGA
>CABRLT010000103.1 GCA_902471785.1 uncultured Collinsella sp. | reverse complement strand
ACGATGCCTTTGACCAGGGATTCCATGTGGTCACGAGCTATCGCAACTCCAAGAATTTTGGCAGCTCGTGGATCTCGGCAGCTAATGCTACTTGGTACCTGCGCGAGGCGCGCTTTCTCAACAACGCGCGTAATATCTGTAAGACGTCTTGCGCCGTCTCGGGTTCGGGCTACCTCATCTCCGCCAGTGTTATTGAGGGCATGCACGGCTGGCAGTTCCACACGCTGACCGAGGACATTCAGTTCACTACGTTCTGCGCTATTCACGGTATTCGCATTGGCTATGCGCCGGCGGAGTTCTTTGACGAGCAACCCGTGACGTTCAAGGCATCCTGGAAGCAGCGTATGCGCTGGACCAAGGGCTTTTACCAGGTGTTCTTTACCTACGGCAAGCATCTGGTCAAGTCGACGTTCCGCTATCATCGCTTTGCCGCCTACGACATGTTCATGACGATCGCCCCGGGTATGCTGCTATCGCTGATCTCGATGCTCGCTAATGCGACGTTCTTGATTGTGGGTGGCCTTTCGCATGGTTTCTTGGCTACCGAAGTCGAGATGCAGGCGTGCGCCGCTTCGCTCATTATGACCTTCGCCATGATGTATCTGACTTTCTTTATCCTGGCGCTGCTCACGACTATCTTTGAGTACAAGCACATTCACTGCGCGCAAAAGTGGCGTCTGGTGACTAACCTGTTTACCTTCCCGATCTTTATGTTCAGCTATATCCCCATCACGGTGGCCGCGCTGTTCCTGAAGGTCGACTGGGTGCCGACGCAGCACGCCGTCAACGTTACCCTTGACGAGGTCATGCAAGGCGCCAAATAACCACCACCAAAACCACCGCAAAGGGGACAGGCACCTTTGTGGTGGTTTTTGCTTTTGCGATGCAGCTCGAGGAGGAGTCCGATGGTCTATATCCCGTTTTGGATTTGCATCTTTGCCGGCGTGGCAATTGATGCCCGAGAGCGACGGTTTCCCAATGGGCTTGCCGGCGCATGTGCCGTGGCGGCGTTGGCGGGCGTTTGGCTCGACAGGGGCGTTAACACTGCACTTGATCATGCCGGTCTTGCGGTCATCGTCTACCTTGCCCTTGTGCTTACTGAGTCGCTCTGGCGGCGCCTTCGTCAAGCCCCGGGGATTGGCATGGGGGACGCCAAAGCACTCTTCGCGCTTTGCACGCTCGACCCTATGGGCGGCATCGTGGCATTTGCCGTTTCGCTCCTGGTCCTGGCCCTCTCCTGCCTCTTCACAAAATCACGCTCCCTGCCATTGCTCCCGTTTTTGGTGCCGATTTTTGCCATAATCGAGGTCGTGGGCTGCACTTTGTAACCGATTGCGCATCCTTCTTAAGGAGCATGCCATGGCAACTAATCAAGAAACGGCCGTCATTAAGGCGCGCATGGACCGTATTCCTTCGGCGTTGTCGCCCGAACTGGTCGAGCGCATTGTCGCCGATCGTGCTTCGGGCTATGTCAACCCGTATCGTTGCAACGACGATCAGGTCATTCGTCGTATTGATCGCACTACCGACAAAGGCACGCTTATGCGTCCGGCGTTTATGCGCGATACCGAAAAGATACTTCATCTTCCGGCGTACACCCGTTATGCAGGTAAAACGCAGGTCTTTAGCTTCCGTAGCAATGACGATCTGTCACGCCGCGGTTTGCACGTGCAGCTTGTGTCTCGCATTGCGCGCGATATCGGTCGCGCCCTGGGGCTCAATTGCGATCTGATTGAGGCGATTGGCCTGGGCCACGACTTGGGACACACGCCTTTCGGCCATGTCGGCGAGCGCTTCCTCAACGATATCTATCATGAGCGTACGGGGCGTTATTTTTTCCATAACGTGCAGTCGGTCCGCGTGCTCGACACGCTGTACGGCCGCAACGTGTCGCTCCAGACGCTCGACGGCGTGCTATGCCATAACGGCGAGTACGAGCAGCGTGTGTTTGAGCTCTCGGACATGAGCTCCTTTGACCAGTTTGACCAGACGGTTGAGGATTGCATTGCCATGGGCTATAGCGCAATTGAGCATCTGCGTCCCATGACGCTCGAGGGCTGCGTCGTTCGCATCTCGGATATTCTTGCCTACGTCGGTCGTGACCGTCAGGATGCGATCGCGGCGGGCCTGCTTTCGCCCGACGCTTTTGATGATGGCCGGGGCGGTGCCTACAACAGTTGGATCCTCACGCACGCCTCCATCGATATCGTTGAGCACAGCTATGGCAAGCCGCGTATCGAGATGAGCGAGGACCTGTTTGAGGAAATCCGTCGAGCCAAGCGCGAGAACTACGAGAAGATCTATAGTAAAGGCGGTATCGAAGGCGACTCCGAAGCGGAGCTGCGCGAGGCGTTCGAAAAGCTCTACGACCGTTGCCTGCGGGATCTAAACAGTGGCGACGAGTCCTCTTACATCTTTAAGCACCATATTTCGCGCATTGAGCAGCAGCTTTCCTACTACGATCGCACCTATGCCTGGCAGGTCGACAAGGATCAAGCTGTGGTGGATTATATCGCGAGCATGACGGACGGCTATTTCTGCGAGCTGACGAGTAAGCTGTTCCCGGGTCTAAAGTTTCCGCACCGTACCTATATTAACGAACGGTAGTTCGTATCTTTTCGGTATACTGTTGACGAACAAAGCTTTTGATTGATGCATGGGATGGCTATGGACGACCTTTTTTCTGTCTCGACGCGCGAGCGTTCCTTTAAAAATGCGCCGCTCGCGGTGCGCATGCGTCCCAGTTCGCTCGACGAGTACGTGGGTCAGCAAAAGGCCGTCGGTAAGGGCTCGTGGCTGCGTGCCGCGATCGAGCACGACGTGCTTTCGAGCGTGATTCTGTATGGGCCGGCCGGTACGGGTAAGACGACGCTGGCCCACATTATCGCCAACCATACCAAGAGCGAGTTTGTCGAGGTCAGCGCCGTCACGGGTACCGTGAAGGACCTGCGTCGCGTGATTGATGAGGCCAAGACGCGCCTGAATACGTACGACCGTCGCACCATTCTATTCATCGATGAGATTCACCGCTTCTCTAAGTCGCAGCAGGATGCCCTGCTGCATGCAGTTGAGAACCGTACCGTCATTATGATTGGCGCTACGACGGAGAATCCGTACTTCGAGGTAAACTCGGCGCTGCTCTCACGTGGTCGCGTCGTGGAGCTTGAGCATCTGAAGGATGAGGATATCGCCACGCTTATTGAGCGTGCGCTTGAGGCACCGCAGGGCTTGAACGGTAAGTTCTCGGCCGATGAGGATACGGTCAAGACCATCTGCACGCTGGCAGCGGGTGACGCTCGCTCGGCGCTCACGACGCTCGAGCTTGCGAGCGAGATTGCCGTCACGCGTCCCGACACCGAGGGAACGCCAGCGCCCGCGGCGGGGGAGCGCTATCCCATCACCGTGGATGACGTGAAGATCGCCAACCCGCGTCGCGGCTTTACGTATGACAAAAACGGTGACATGCACTACGACATCATCAGTGCGTTCATCAAGTCCATGCGCGGTAGCGACCCCGATGCCACGATCTATTGGCTCGCGCGCATGATCGATGCTGGGGAGGATCCTAAGTTTATCGCTCGCCGCATTATGATTCACGCTTCTGAGGATGTTGGCAACGCCGACCCGCAGGCGCTTTTGGTGGCGCATGCCGCGTTTAAGTCTGCCGAGGTCATTGGCTATCCCGAGTGCCGCATTAACCTGGCTCAGGCTGCACTATATGTGTGCTTGGCGCCAAAATCCAACGCGTGTGAGGCTTCGATCGATGCGGCGCTGGCCGATATCCACAGCAGCGGGCTTCGCGAGGTGCCGAGTTATCTGCGCGATCGCCATCGCCCGGGCAGCGATGAATACGGTGTATACAAGTATCCACATGATTATCCCGAAGGCTGGGTCGATCAGCGCTATTTGCCCGAGGGGCTGGAGCGCGGTTCGTTCTGGCAGCCTGCCGGGCGCGGCTGGGAAGAGTGGCGCGTAGAGCAAAGCGAGCGCGACCGCAGCGGGAATGCACCGAAGTAGCTGCTGATAATTTTGTCCCACGTTGCTGCTCTTGGCATGTTCGGTCCCCTTTGGGGTACCATGAAAAGCGTCTGTATTTCGATTTTTCCGGGAGGCTTGTATGAGTCCCATTCAAATCGCCCTGCTGCTGCTCGCCGTTGCCGGCGTGTGGGCCATCGCTGAGCTCGCGCTTACCCTGCGCAAGACACGCAATGTTGTCGACTCGCTCGATAAGACCGTGAACGACCTCAACAACACCATCGCCGAGGCTCAGCCTGTGGTGGCAAAGCTCGATGGCGCTGTCGATGAGCTTACGCCGGCGCTTGCCCAGATGGAGCCGCTGCTTAAGTCGAGCAAGACGGCAGTTGATGCCCTTACCTCCAATCTCGTAGAGGTCGAAGCCGTGGTTCGCGACATTTCCGAGGTTACGGGCAGCATGGCCGAGGCCAGCAGCGCCGTGTCGAGCGTGACTGATTCTGCCGCCGGTGCTGTGCAGAAGCTCTTCAATAAGGTGAAGGCTCCTGCAGCCGACGCCGATCGCAAGCTCGCCGCTGCCGCTGCGGAGGCCGAGCAGCCTACCGAGCGCGTCCTAATTGGCGAGGACGAGGCCGCCGCGGGCGACGATGATGGTCAGAAGTCTGTATCCAAGCCGGCTCAGTATTACACCTATACGCCCGCCGAGACCTCTGAGGAGTCCTGCGATGAGTAGCGAAGCAACCTGCCCTATCACGCTGACCGTTGCCGGTGACCCGCGTCTCGCTCGCCTTGTGCGCATGACGGCAGCCAACGTTGGTGCCCTGTGCTCTATGTCTGTCGATCGCATTGAGGACATCCGCATGGCTGCCGAGGAGGCTTTCATCTTTGGTTGCACCGCGGTCGACTGCGATGACATCACCATCAAATTCGATGTCGATGAGACCCACGTTGGCATGACTATTACCTTTGGCGACCAGGCTACGGTCGATGAAGACGACCAGGCTGCGGTGTATGCCGAGCTCATCCTCGCGAGCGTGTGCGACTCCTACGAAAAGACTGCGGCGCCCCTGACGCTTTCCCTCGACCTCAAGGCGGATATTTAATATGACCGAACGTTCCCGGAGCGGCAAGACCGCTTGGGACAAGGAGAAAACCCGCGAGCTGTTTCGTCGCTACAAGGAGACCGGTGATCCGGACGCCCGCGAGCAGCTCGTCATGTCCCATATGAACCTGGTAAGGTTTCTTGCCAACAAATTTAAGAATCGCGGCGAGCCGCTCGA
>CABRLT010000102.1 GCA_902471785.1 uncultured Collinsella sp. | reverse complement strand
CAGTGGCGCCTCCGTCGTGAGCCAGGACTGTCCGAAATAGCGAGTAAAGGTCCGGGGCCTCGCTACGGGGCGGCCTGGGATGGTTATTAGAGATGCAGCACGCGGTCGCGGATCTCCTCGGTTCGGCCCTGGTTCCAGAATTGAGTACCGATGTAGCCGCACGTACGACGGGCGACATTCATCTTCTCCTGATCGCGGTTGCCGCAGTTGGGGCACTCCCACACCAGCTTGCCGTCATCCTCGACAATCTTGATCTCACCGTCGTAGCCGCACACCTGGCAGTAGTCGCTCTTGGTGTTGAGCTCGGCGTACATGATGTTGTCGTAGATGTACTGCATCACGCGAATGACAGCCTTGAGGTTGTCCTGCATGTTGGGAACCTCGACGTAGGAGATGGCACCGCCCGGCGAAAGCTGCTGGAACATACCCTCGAACTTGAGCTTGTCGAATGCGTCGATCTCCTCGGACACGTGGACGTGGTAGCTGTTGGTGATGTAGCCCTTGTCCGTCACGCCCGGGATGATGCCAAAACGACGCTGCAGGCACTTGGCGAACTTGTAGGTCGTCGACTCAAGCGGGGTACCGTACAGCGAGAAGTCAATATCGCTTTCGGCCTTCCACTCGGCGCACTTGTCGTTCATGCGCTGCATGACGGCCATGGCAAACGGCGTGCCCTCCTTCTCGGTGTGGCTGTGGCCCGTCATGTACTTGACGCACTCATACAGGCCGGCATAGCCCAGGCTGATGGTGGAGTATCCGCCCACGAGCAGCTTATCGATTGTCTCGCCCTTCTTCAGACGAGCGAGGGCGCCGTACTGCCACAGAATCGGTGCGGCGTCAGAAAGCGTACCCATCAGGCGCTCATGACGGCACAGCAGGGCACGGTGGCACAGCTCAAGGCGCTCATCGAAGATCTTCCAGAACTTATCCATGTCCTGATGCGAGCTCAGCGCGACATCGGGCAGGTTGATGGTCACAACGCCCTGGTTAAAGCGACCGTAGTACTTGGGCTTGTTCGGGTCATAGTTCAGCGCGTTGGCCACGTTGTTAAATCCGTTACCGGAGCGGTCGGGCGTCAGGAAGCTGCGGCAACCCATGCAGGTATAGCAGTCGCCGTTGCCCGCGGTCTCGCCCTTCGACAGCTTGAGCTCGCGCATCTTCTTCTCGGAGATGTAGTCGGGCACCATGCGCTTGGCGGTGCACTTAGCAGCCAGCTGGGTCAGGTAGAAGTACGGGGAATTCTCGTGAACGTTATCGTCCTCGAGCACGTAGATGAGCTTGGGGAACGCCGGGGTAATCCACACGCCGGCTTCGTTCTTAACGCCCTCATAGCGCTGACGAAGCGTCTCCTCCACAATCATGGCAAGGTCGTGCTTCTCCTGGGGCGTACGGGCCTCATTGAGATACATAAAGACCGTCACGAACGGCGCCTGGCCATTCGTGGTCATAAGGGTCACGACCTGATACTGAATCGTCTGAACGCCGCGACGGATCTCGTCACGCAGGCGGTCCTCAACAACCTCGCGGACCTTTTCGGGAGATGCGGAAACGCCAAGCTCCTCGAGCTCGCGGGCGACCTCGCCGCGAATCTTTTGACGGCTCACCTCGACGAACGGGGCAAGATGGGTCAGCGAAATCGACTGGCCACCGTACTGGGAGGAAGCAACCTGAGCGATGATCTGCGTCGCGATGTTGCAGGCAGTCGAGAAGCTGTGCGGCTTCTCGATCAGCGTGCCCGAAATAACAGTACCGTTCTGGAGCATATCCTCCAGGTTCACCAGGTCGCAGTTATGCATGTGCTGGGCAAAGTAGTCCGAATCATGGAAGTGAATCAGACCCTCATTGTGAGCATCCACAATCTCCTGGGGCAGCAGCACACGCTGGGTCAGGTCCTTGGAGATCTCGCCGGCCATGTAGTCACGCTGAACGGAATTGACGGTCGGGTTCTTGTTGGAGTTCTCCTGCTTAACCTCTTCGTTGTTGCACTCGATCAGCGACAGGATCTTGTCATCGGTCGTGTTCTTCTGGCGCTTCAGGCTCTGAACATAGCGATAGATGATGTAGTGGCGGGCAACCTCGTAGCAGTCGAGACGCATGATCTCGTCCTCGACCAAATCCTGAATCTCCTCGACCGAAACAGTGTGGCCCGCGTTCTCGCATGCCTCGGCGACGTTTTGTGCCGCGTAAACCACCTGGCGGTCGGTAAGACGAGAGCTCTCCTCGACCTCCAAGTTTGCGGCACGGATGGCATTGACGATCTTATCGATGTCAAAGACAACCTCGGTGCCGCTGCGCTTGATGATCTTCATCCTCTTGCCTCTTTCGCATCGTAGCCTCATCGCGCTTCAGAGCCAAACGATACCCGGCAGGGCTTGCCCCTGTCTTGCGGCGCCGTCGCGCAATCTGTGTTCTCGATAACCATAGGCCCTCATGCGGACAATCCTCGCAGCCAATCAAGGGGCTCGAAGATCTATCCAAATGGGGCGAATAAGGTTCTCGTTCTCTGTCCGCCATCTATCATACGACAAAGAGGCATCTATATCCTGTATTCTTTTTTTAGGTCAAACACAACATATAGTGTTTCAGCAGGTCAAAGCAATTAGTCATTTTGCAGACGCATTAAAAATGAGGGGTTCTTGGGAAGTCGGTAAAACGTTACCAACACGGCTACCTGCATGGCAGTTATAAAACCCCCTTAGTCAAGCCGCTGACAAATCCTACCAAAACCAAGCCGCTCACGCCAAAAGAATCCAAAAGATTATGCTTGACCAACATGTTGCGGTCACGGTCGGCCAGGACGTATGCAATCTGCCGGCACCTCTACGGGGACCTTGGATCAATATTTGGTGGCATATTTGACGGCGTGCTTGGTAGCAAAACAAAACAGCCCAGAGGACATAGCCTCTGAGCTGCGAACATTTGGTGGGCGTTAGAAGATTTGAACTTCTGACCTCTTCCGTGTCAGGGAAGCGCTCTCCCCCTGAGCTAAACGCCCAAATGGAGCGGACAACGGGGCTCGAACCCGCGACCCCAACCTTGGCAAGGTTGTGCTCTACCAACTGAGCCATGTCCGCTTACGAGGATTAATCTT
Organism: uncultured Collinsella sp.; assembly: GCA_902471785.1. GTDB lineage: Bacteria > Actinomycetota > Coriobacteriia > Coriobacteriales > Coriobacteriaceae > Collinsella. Next base: position 2,163 of record CABRLT010000102.1, on the reverse strand, counting down.
ACGTGATGCCCGCATCCTATGCAAGAACTTTTTTAAAAAGTTTTGCAACGCCCTCGCGAACCTCGCGAAGACATCAGCCACCACGGAAGGCGCGGGCAAACGCAATCTCGCCGCAAGAGACCCCTACATCTCACCGAGCATGATCCAGGCAGAGCTGTCCTGCGCGAGCCTGCCGTCTGCAAGCGGTGATGAGGTGAGCAGGACCCTGCCCGCCGGCAGCTCCACGGCTGCTGCGCCGAAGTTCGTCACACACGCCCAGCCGTTGTCGCGGCGATAGGCGATGACGCCGCCCTCGGCGCCCTCGGCACCATCCGCAAGACCGGTGCGCCCGTCAAGATCGAGCCACGCAAAATCGTTGGCGCAACCGCGCAGCTTGCGCCGAAGCCAGAGGGCGTCACGATAGAGCGCAAGCATCGATGTCGGGTCCGCTTCTTCCCTATCGGCAGCGTAATCGGAAAACCATGCAGGTTGCGGCAGATGGGGCGCCGCATCGGCGTCCGCCGGCGAAAACCCAAACGATCCGCCCTGCGCGGGATCGTCCGCCGCCACCCACGGCAGGGGCACACGGCAGCCGTCGCGCCCCTTCTCACGCTTCGGTCCGCGCGTATTGGTCGCAGTAGGATCTTCGAGTGCAGCCCACGGGATGTCAGCCACCTCAAAAAGGCCGAGCTCCTCACCCTGATACACGTATGCCGAGCCCGGAAGCGCCAGTTCAAGCAAAAGGGCCGCCCGCGCGCGGCGCTCGCCGAGTTCACGGTCCTCGTCATAAGACAACCCGTCGCGTAAGAGCCAGTCGAGCGTAATCTGGTGGTAGCGCGTCGCCTTGATTTGCGGCAGGGCATAGCGTGTCGCCACGCGCGGCACGTCGTGGTTGGAGAGTACCCAGGTCGAGGCGGAATCGGATTCGACGGCTGCCTTCAAGCCCTTCTCGATTGCAGTGTGCATGTCATCATAGGTCCAAGTGGCCTTGGCAAACTCAAAGTTGAATGTCTGGCCAAGCTCGCTGGGACGCGCATAGAGATACTGGCGCTCGGGCAGCACCCACGCCTCGGCAACGGCACTGCGCGGCGGATTATAGCGGTCGAACACGCGGCGCCACTCGCGATAGATCTCGTGGACCTCATTGCGGTCCCACAGCGGATGGGTGCCGTCGTCAACCATGTCATCGCCCTCGGCGAGATGCCACCGGTCGAGGTCATCGCGGTCGAGATCCTTGGCGAGACCCTGCGCCACATCAATGCGAAAGCCGTCGACGCCTCGATCGCTCCAAAACGCCAGGACGTCGCAAAAGAGCGCATGAACCTCGGGGCATGACCAGTCAAAGTCCGGTTGCTCGGGCGTAAACATGTGCAGATACCACTGACCGTCCGCAACACGCGTCCATGCGGGGCCACCAAAGTTGGCATTCCAATTGGTGGGAGGCAGCTCGCCATGCTCGCCGCGACCATCGCGGAAGATATAACGGGCGCGCTCGGGCGATCCGGGGCCGGCGGCAAGAGCGGCTTTGAACCAGGGGTGCTGGTTGGATGAATGGTTGGGCACGATGTCGACGATGACCTTGATGCCGCGCGCGTGAGCCGCAGCGATCATGTCATCGAAGTCGTCAAGCGAGCCGAGACGCGGGTCGACATCGCAGTAGTCCGCCACATCATAGCCGCCATCGACAAGAGGCGATGGATAAAACGGGCTCAGCCAGATGGCCTCGATACCCAGTCGCTCAAGATAGTCCATCTGCTGGGTAATGCCCGCGATATCGCCCAGACCCGAACCAGTCGAATCCTTAAACGAGCGCGGGTAGATCTGATAGATCGCGGCATCGGACATCCATGAGCGCGAAGAAGACTTTTCTGTAGCCATGGGGCGTATCTCCCTTGCAACGAGGTTATGCGAGATGCCCACGATGATACGCCCAAAGCGGACATTCGCGACAAACAACGCCACAGCCACGCCCCAAAACGATCGCCCCCTCTCGGGTTCAAGCCTCCTGGGACGAATCGACCGATTAGTGAAAAGAACGGAAGACCCACTTTCCCGGCCACGACAGCGAGCGGGCTCCGGGTGCCCCAGGTTGCCGCGAAAGAGGAGGGAAGCGTACTTTATGTACGCGACCGACGATTGAGGGGCAAGATGGGGTGCCCGGGGCTCGCGCAGCGTCAACAAAAA
>CABRLT010000101.1 GCA_902471785.1 uncultured Collinsella sp. | reverse complement strand
TGCCCGGAGTCTCAACCTTGGTGAGCGTACCGTCACCAGGACCCTCGGTCACGACAACCTTGGTGCTTGCCGCCTCGTCATCGGCAGCAAAGCCGCAATCGTCGCAGTAGACGAGCGAAGCCTCGCCGGCGTCGGCCAAAGCCATGTACTCGACGGAGGTATCGCCACCGATCTCACCGGAGTCGGCAACAACGGGCAGGGCCTTGATATAGCAGCGCTCGCAGATGTTAGCGTAGGCCTGCTTCATCTTGTCATACTCCTCCTGCAGGCTCTCCTGAGTGGCGGAGAAGCTGTAGGCGTCCTTCATGATGAACTCGCGACCGCGCATCAGGCCAAAGCGGGGGCGGAACTCGTCGCGGAACTTATCCTGGATGTGGTAGAGGTTAACGGGTAGCTGCTTGTAGGAGCGCAGCTCATTGCGCACCAGGGCCGTGACGGTCTCCTCGTGCGTGGGTCCGAGAACAAACTCGCGGCCGTGGCGGTCATCAAAGCGCACAAGCTCCTTGCCATAGGCGTCAATGCGACCGGACTCACGCCACAACTCGGCGTCGACCATGATAGGCATCATAAGCTCCTGGGCACCGGCGGCATCCATCTCGTCGCGCACGATGTTCTCGATCTTGCGAATCGAGCGCCATGCGAGCGGCAGGTAGGAATACAGACCGGCGGCCTCCTTGCGGATCATGCCGGCACGGAGCAGCAGGCGGTGGCTGGCGAGCTCAGCGTCCGCCGGATCCTCTTTAAGCGTCGGCGCATAGAGCTTAGACATATACATTGCTCGGGTCATTTATTTCTCCTCAATAAGTTTGTCGACCTCTGCCATAAGCGCGTCGACAATTTGGTCCTCAGCTACTTTACCAATGATCTGGCCATGCGAAAAGAGCAAGGCCTGACCACGTCCGCAAGCAACGCCCAGGTCGGCATCAGAAGCCTCACCGGGGCCATTAACGGCACATCCCATCACGGCGATGGAAAGCGGCGCGGAATAGTTCTTCAGTCGCTCGGTAACCTCCTCGGCGATGGGAATGAGGTTGACCTGGCAACGAGCGCACGTGGGACACGAGACGATCTCGGGACCACGGCGGCGCAGGCCCAGCGACTGCAGGATACCCCAGGCGACCGGCGGCTCCTCGACCGGATCGGCCGTGAGCGAGACGCGCATGGTGTCACCGATACCCTCAGACAGCAGAATACCAAGGCCCACCGAGCTCTTAATGGTGCCCTGAAGCTTGGTACCCGCCTCGGTTACGCCCAGGTGAAGCGGAACGTGGGGAATCTCACGCGACAGGGCTCGATAGGTATCAAGCGTCGTTTGCACGCTATGGGCCTTAGCCGAAAGCACGATGTTCGTAAAGCCGCGGTCTTCAAAATGCTTGACGAAACGCTCGCTCGACATCACGAGCTTTTCGGGCTGCGAAAGATTGTCGCGCTCGGCAATATCTTGCTCAAGCGAGCCCGCGTTCACGCCAATGCGAATCGCGCAGCCCGCGGCACCCGCGGCATCGATGACAGCGTCAACCTTGGCCCAATCGCCGATATTGCCGGGGTTGATGCGCAGCTTGGCGGCACCGGCCTCGACGGCGCCGATGGCAAGCTTATGGTTAAAGTGGATATCGGCGACGATTGGCACCGGAGACTCGGCACAAATCGTGCGAAAGCCCTCGAGCGCAGCCTCGGTAGGCACGCTCACGCGAACAACATCGCAACCCGCCTGGGCAAGCGCACGCACTTGCGCAAGCGTTGCCTGGGCGTCGGCGGTATCGGTGCAGGTCATGGACTGAACCACCACCGGCGCGCCACCACCGATCTGCACGCCGCCCACATATACGGGGCGCGTCAGCTCGCGCGGCAAAGGATGGGATAAAGACAATCCAAACACTCCCCTACAAAATAAATCGAAGGACGTCGGAACGAAGCATATAAACAAACAGCAGCGCAAAGAGCGCGATGCCGACATAGCTCACAATCGTCTGGACCTTGAGCGGAAGCTCGCGGCCCACAATCTTTTGAATGATCTCGATGACCAGCTTACCGCCATCGAGTGGTGGGATGGGCAGCAGGTTCATAAAGCCAAGCGAGAACGAAATGAGGGCGGCAAACGAAAGGAATGTGGCAGGGCCGGCAGCAGCAGCCTGTGAGGACATAACGCTAATTCCCACGATCGAGGAGGACTGATCGAGGATCTCCATCGTATGCTGCGGCTGGAGTAGGCGCATCACGCCCTCCGCTGTCTGCACGACATAGGAGAACGACAGGCGAGCCGACGTGATGGGGTCTAAACGGACCACCTGCGTAGAGGCATACACACCTAGGCGCTCGTCCTCTTTGAGCGCAACCGTGGTCGAATGCTGCTTGCCGTCACGCTCGTACTCGATGGCGATATCGTCCTTACCGGCAGCCTTGCCGATGGCATCGTAAACATCCATCCAGGTAGAGCACGATACTCCGTCAACCGAAAGGATCGCGTCGCCGCCCTCGATACCCGCCTTGGCGGCAATAGACCCCTCGTCAACCTGACCGATCACGTTGGTATCCATCGGCACGGTGACACCCGCAATGGAATAGATGCTCATAAGGAGCAAAAAACCCGTCAGGATATTGACGAGAATGCCCGCGAGCAGCATAAAGGCGCGCTTGAGAAAACCCTGGCCAAGATAAGTGTGCGAGCGCTCTTGCGCCAAGAAATCAGCCTCGCCGCACGGCAGCTCCCACACATCGCCCTCGGCAGTCGCATGCTCTCGATCGAACCGGCGGCCGTCAAAGGTGGTGTAGCCCGCCGCGTCTCGCGGCAGCGTCTGATACTTGGTGGGATAGTAGCTCGGCGAGGGTTTCTCCCCTTCCTCATACCAGGGAGCGATGGAGCCCCAGCCCAGCAACAGAGCACAAGCCTCGAGCACATCCTCCTCGGAAAGCTCGAGCTCGACAGCAAGGTCGGCCACGGTCACGCGACCATGACGATAGACAGCCGCGAGCACGCGATCGGCGCACGAGACATCGGTCGGATCCATACCGCAGATGGCAGCGTAGCCACCCAGCAGCAGCGGGGTCACGCCAAACTTGGTTCCAATGCGACGCGACGTGTAATGGATGTCAAAGCGGCACGGCAGGCCCAAAAAGAACTCGGTCACACGGACGCCGCAGGCACGTGCCGCCAAAAAGTGGCCGCCCTCGTGCAAAAACACGAGGACGGAAAGCATCAGCAGGCCCCAAAAGACCGATGAGAGAACGCTCAGAACAGTATCCATAAAACGAAAAAGCAATCCTTATGGGTTAGGAACGGGTTGCGGCGAGCACCTGCGCAGCTTTTTCACGCGCCCACGCATCGATGTCGCGAAGCTGCTCAAACGAATCGACTGCCTGCATATCGTGGGCATCCATACAGGATTCCACAATGCGATCGATATCGGTAAAGCTGCAGCCATCGTGCAGGAAGGCATCGACGGCGACCTCGTTGGCGGCATTGAGCACGCACGGCATGGTGCCACCCGTCTTGCCGGCACGCTCGGCCAGTGCCAGACAGCGGAAGGTGTCCATGTCGGCAGCATCAAACGTGAGCTGCCCCAGCTCGCGGAATTCGATACGAGGCGCTGGGGTATCCCAACGCTCGGGATACGAGAACGCGAACTGGATGGGAATACGCATGTCGGAAGCACCGAGATGCGCCATCACAGAGCCGTCGGCGAACTCGACCATAGAGTGAATCTTGGACTGACGCTGCACGACCACGTTAATGAAATCGAGGTCGCAGTTAAACAGATGCATGGCCTCAATACGCTCCAGGCCCTTGTTCATAAGGGTGGCGGAGTCGATGGTGATCTTGGCACCCATGGCCCACGTGGGATGTGCGAGGGCATCGGCACGCGTCACGCGATCGAGCTCATCGCGCCTGCGGCCAAAGAACGGACCGCCCGAGCAGGTGAGCCAAATACAATGAGCCTCGCGCGGGTTCTCCCCCAGATAGCACTGGTAGATGGCGGAGTGCTCAGAGTCGACTGGAATAAGCTGGCCCGGTTGCGCCAACGGCATAAGCAAGTCGCCACCGACGACGAGGGACTCCTTGTTGGCAAGGGCAAGGCGCTTATTTGAGGTCAAGGCCGCATGGCTCGCCTCGAGACCGGCGGCGCCCACAATAGCGACGAGCACGCAGTCGACATCGTCGCGACACGCGAGCTCGCAAACCGCCTGCGCGCCAACGCCGAGCTTCGTTCCCTCGGGCAACTCCTGCAGCACGGCGTCATCGCCATGAGCGACATCGGCCACGGCAACCGCCGGAACCGAGAACTCGCGGGCAGCGGCAACGAGCTCGGAAGTACTGGAGTTAACGGACAGCGCCGTCACCTGCAAGCGATCGGCATGCTGACGGCACACATCGAGCGCCTGGGTGCCGATAGAGCCCGTACAGCCCAGGATGGCAACACGGAGACGTCCATCGGAGCCATACGTCGTCTGGAAGGACATTACAGCACGCCTCCGATCATCAGCATCAGCTGCGCGGTGATGCAGCCGAAGATAAGCGAATCGCTACGATCGAGCATGCCGCCGTGGCCCGGGATAAGGTTGCCGGAATCCTTGACGCCCACGCCGCGCTTGATGCGCGACTCGATAAGGTCGCCGATAACGCCCAGAATGGACACGACCACGCCGCACAGCAGCGCATAGGGCAGGCTGAGCTTGTAGAAATGCGTCGCCCACAGGATGATCCAAATCAAAACCGAGCCCAGGATGCCGCCGGCAAACCCCTCCCAGCTCTTTTTGGGAGAGATCTTGGGAACCATCTTGTGCTTGCCGATACGGCTACCTACGATGTAGGCAAACGAGTCGGAGACCCAAAGGGACGCGCAAACGCCCACCGAAAGCAGGGCGCCGGCAAAACCGGGCACGGCATCGCGCAGCAGCACGATAGCCGACAGCATAAAGCCAGTGTAGATGGGGCCCATGAGCGTCACGGCCACATCAGAGATGCGGGTACGCGGCGACCAGACATACCAAATGCCCACAGCGAGCATCAGGGCAAAAAGCAGGGCATTCAGCAACATCGAATCGCCCAACGCCGACAGCGGAAAGAGTACGGCAGCAGCGATACCCATGCGCTCGTTAGCCATCTTGCCATCGAGCCTTGTCATACGGAAAAACTCATAGCAGCACAGACCGCTCATGACAGAAACAAAGATGGCCGTGGGCACGATACCCAAAACCAGGCACAGGATAAAGACAACGGCGTAGACGATACCGGCGGCGGCACGGGGAATAAAGCCCGCAA
>CABRLT010000100.1 GCA_902471785.1 uncultured Collinsella sp. | reverse complement strand
GGTGCCGCCGGTCTCGGCCGAGCCGGTCTTGCCGGCGACCTTGACGCCGGGGATCTGGGCATCGGTGCCGGTGCCGGACTGGACGACGGCAAGCATGGCCTGCTTGACCTGGTCGGCCGTGGCGGAGCTGACGGCCTGCCCCAGCGAGCGGGACTGCGTGGTCTTGACCACGGTTCCGTCCGGGGCGAGTACCTGGGCTACAAAGTACGGGTCCATGACCACGCCACTGTTAGCGATGGCGGCGGCAATCACGGCGTTTTGCATGACGGTGGTCTGCGGGCCGGGCGTGTGGTCCATGCCGACAGGCTGGCCGGCGCCGGCCCAGGCGGTCTCCCACTCGGTCATGAGCGACGGGTCGGCCATGATGGAGGCCGCGGAGGTCAGGTCCTGGCCGAGCTTTTGGCCGTAGCCAAAGGCGTTGGCAAACTGTACGAGCGTGTTTGCGCCAACTTCGTTTGCCACCTGGCCAAAGACGACGTTGGAGGACACGGCAAAGGCCTGCTGCAGGCTGATGGTGCCGTAGCTCTCGTTGGCATAGTTGGTGACCGGTGCGTTGCCGATATCCATGGAGCCGGGCGCCTGGTAGGTGCTAGTCAGGCTGGCGGTACCGGTCTCGAGTGCCGCGGAAAGCGTAACGACCTTAAACGTGGAGCCCGGCGTGTACAGCGCGTCCATGGCGCGATTGTACATGGAGCCGTCCTCGCCGCCGCCCGTCTGCAGCAGGGCATCGATGTTGGTGTTGTCGTAGGTGGGCGAGCTGGCACATGCGAGCACCGCGCCGGTACGCGGGTCGATGACCACTACAGCGCCCTTAAAGCCCTTGAGCGCCTGCTCAGCCGCCGTCTGGATGCGCGAGTCGATGGTGAGCTTGGCGGTGTTGCCCGGCTGGGTCTGGCCCGCGAGCGACGCGATGGCGTTGTTCCAGCTAGAGTAGTCCTTAGAACCGGTGAGCGTGTCGTTCATGACGCTCTCGATGGCGGTGGTGCCATACTGCTGGCTCACGTAGCCAACCACGTGCGCTGCCAGGTTACCGTTGGGGTAGGAGCGTACGTAGGTGCCGTCCTCCTGCTGCAGCGACTCGGCCAGCGTCACGCCGTCGGACGTGATGATGGAGCCGCGCTGGATGTACTTGGAGCGGGCGATGGTGTGGTTGTTGGTCGGCATGTCCTGATAGTCCTTGGCCTTAATGACCTGGACATAGGTGAGGTTGCCGATAAGGATGGCGAACAGCGCCGTAAAGGCGAGCACCGCACGGGTTAGACGGTTGGCGAGCGCCACGCGACCGAGCACACCGGATTCAGGCGTGTCGAGCAGGCGACGGCGCATGCGCGAGCCGACGGAATGGCTGCCGCTGCCGTAGGAAGACGAGGTGGCAAAGCGCGTGCCCGTCGGGGCGGCGGCAGATGCGACCTGATCATCGGTGATGGCGGCCATGGTGCCGGTGCCGGTAAGCTCGGCCTCGCGTCCGGTCGCCTCGTCACCGGCACGTAGCAGGAGTGCGACGATGATAAAGCTTGCCAGCAGCGAGGAGCCGCCCTGGCTCATAAAGGGCAGGGTGACGCCGGTCAGCGGGATCAGGCGGGTTACGCCGCCAACGATCAAGAAGGCCTGGAAGCTGATGGCTGCCGTAAGACCGGTGGCGCTAAAGGCGGCAAGGTCGGACTTTGCGCGGGCAGCTGTGGTCAGGCCACGCACGGCAAAGAGCATAAACAGGATGAGCACGGCGCCGCCGCCCAAAAGGCCCATCTCCTCGCCGATAGCCGAGAAGATAAAGTCGGACTCGACGACAGGGATGTTGTTGGCCATGCCGTTGCCGATGCCAACACCGACCAGACCGCCATCGGCAAGCGAGAAGAGCGACTGGACGATCTGGTAGCCCTGACCCTGGGCGTCCTTAAACGGATCGACCCAAACCTGGAAACGCACCTGAACGTGCGACAGGAACTTGTAGGCGCCCACGGCTCCAACGGCTAAGAGCGCAAGGCCGATAACGACATACGAAAAGCGCCCCGTGGCAACGTAGAGCATCAGCAAGAAGATGGTGTAGAACAGCACGGCCGAACCCAGGTCGCGTTCGAAGACGACGACGAGCAGGCACACACCCCACACGGCAAACAACGGCAGTAGCAGTCGCAGGCGAGGGATCTTAAAGCCCAAGATCTTGCGGTTGGAGATGGAGAGCAGCTCGCGGTTCTCGGCCAGGTACCCGGCCAGGAACAGCACGATAAAGACCTTGGCGAACTCGCCGGGCTGGATGGTAAAGCCCGCGATGCGAATCCACAGCTTGGAGCCCGAGATCGTGGTGCCGATAAAGATAGGCAGCATCAGCAGGATGATGCCGATAATGCCAAAGGTGTACTTGTAGCGCATGACCACGTCGAGGTTTTTGACCAGTGCGAGCGTTCCCACCATCAGGGCCACCGAGACAAACAGGATGATGAGCTGTGAGATGGCGAGAGCGGGGGCGAGACGCGTCACGAACGTGATGCCGATGCCCGAAAGTATAAATACGATGGGCAGGATGGCGGGGTCGGCACCGGGCGCCAAGATGCGCACGGCAATGTGGGCCGCGGCAAAGGCGGCAAAGAGGCCGATCGGTACGGCGAGCGTCTCAAAGGAGATGGCAGCGCCCGCGGTGAGGACGTACATCGCATACAGCAGGATGACGGGGAACGCCGAGGCGATGAGCAAGAGCAGCTCGGTGTTGCGGCGACTCATAAGCGGCACTCCCTTTCTAGTTCTTATCGGAGGCTTCGGCCTCGGCGGACTGTTCGGCGGTTTTCTCGGAATCTGATTCGGAGGCCGATCCCTGATTGGTGTTGTCGCGAATCGTTTGCGCGTCGATCACCTGGCGGGTCTGCTCCTCGTCGATCTGGTGGCGGTACTTGGATATCGTGTCCTGCGCATCGTCGACACTTGTTTGCGGAATGCCCGCCTTGAGGCGGTTTTGCGTGTCTTCGGGCAGGTCGGACAGCTTGATGCTGGTTTCGCTTTCGAGCCAGTGGAGCTTGAGTCCGAGTGGCTTGCCGGGCAGGCCGCGCCAGACGGCGACATTGCCCTGGTAGGTACCCAGGTAGTACGAGCCGGTGACACCCGTGTAGGCCCAGATGCCAGCTGCCAGCACAAAGACGAGGGCCAGGATGGCGGCGATAGTAACGTTGCGGCGACGCACGCGTTGCGCCTCGCGCATGACGCCATCGTCAACCAGGTCAACGACTACTACGGTCACGTTGTCGTGGCCGCCGGCGGCAAGCGCCGCGTCCACTAGGTTGTCGACGCAGATTTGCGCGGTTGAGGACTGTGTGGCGATGTTCTCGATATCGCTATCGGGAATCATGCTCGAGAGGCCGTCGGAGCACAGGATCAGGCGGTCGCCTTCCTCGATATGCAGAGTGAAGTGGTCGGCATACATGGCGGGGTCCGAGCCCAGTGCGCGGGTGATGACCGAACGGTTGGGGTGGACGCGAGCCTCGTCTGCCGTGATCTCGCCGGCGTCCACGAGCTCCTCCACGTAGGAGTGGTCGCGGGTCACGCGGATGAGCGTGCCCTCGTGGAGCAGGTAGGCGCGAGAGTCGCCCACGTGGGCGATGGCGAGCGTGTCGTTTTCGATATAGGCGCAGGTGGCTGTGCAGCCCATGCCGGGCTTGCCCAGGCCGTTCAGGGCCGCCTCGATTACGGCGGCGTTGGCTGCCTCGACGGCTGCGGCCAGGCGTGCGGCGTCGGCAGACTGAGGAGCTGTCTTGGCAATAGTCTCGACGGCGATGGAAGAGGCTACCTCGCCGGCGGCGTGACCGCCCATGCCGTCGCATACGCAAAAGAGCGGCGACTGCACCAGGTAGGAATCCTCATTGTGCGGGCGCACGCAGCCAACGTCGGAGCGGGCGCCCCACATGAGTTGCGTGGTGGTGCCGGCATCATAGGTCGAGTCGGTCTCGATGCGTTCCTCGGTCAGGGGCTCAAAGCTCATGGTCGAGCCGGGGTCTTTGAGCTTGGCCTCAACGGCGGCAACGTCGATCTCGGCTGTGTCACCGGGAGAGACGGTGTCGGTCTCGGCGTTTGATTCGGAATCGCCGGTGTCCGGGGAGTCGGGCTCCTCGGAAACGCGGGCGGTCGACTCGTCGTCTTGCGGGCTGACGTCTATAGGCTCGGGCGCCGGCGTAGACGCGGGCGCAACCTCGGATGCCGGGGCTATGGGAAACGCCGGCGCGGCGGGCTCGGGTGCCGCAAACACCGCAGCGCTCTCGTTGATTGCCGCGGCGACGGGCTCTGCAAAGTGAGCCGGCGCCGGGGTTGCTTCGGGCGCTGTGGGCTGTTCCGCAGCATGTGCGCCGATGGGCGCCGCTACGGCATCCTCTTCGTCCTCGTTATCGGCGAGATCCGAAATATCATGCGTTACATGCGAAAGAGGCAGGGAGAACACGGTGTCCTCGGGTTCCACGGGTGCGGAGCCCGCCGGAGCGGCGTGGGCCGGCGCAGCTGCGGCGGCAGCCGGTGCCTCGGTCATAGTTGCGGACTTGTTCTCCTCGTCGATCATCGACGGTTCACCTTCATGACCACGTCGCCAATCTGGACTTCGTCGCCCTCACGCAGCGTCGCGGGCTCCACGAGCTGGCGGCCGTTGACGAGCGTGCCGTTAAGCGAGTTGAGGTCCTCGATGATGAGCGCCGGGCCCTGCAGCGAAAAGCGCGCATGCGAGGCCGAGACGAATGGTTCGTTGATGCAGATGTCCGAAGATGGCGAGCGACCGACGATGACGGGGCCGAGCATGTCTACGTGGATGCCGCGGATACCGCGCGGACCCTTGTCCACATCAATCGTCCAGATAGCCGAGTCGCGGCGCTGCCCGCGCACAAGTCCCACGCCGGTCTTCATGACGGCGAACAGGAAGATATAGAGCAGGGCGACCAGGACGATGCGGCCTGCAAAAAGGACGATATCGATGTTCATAAGCGACTATCCCCTAAATTCAAAGGTGCTCAGGCCAAACGTCAGCAGATCGCCGTTGCGCAGCGGGCAGCGCGTAATGCGGCGGTTGTTGACGAGCGTGCCGTTGGTGGAATTGAGGTCCTCGATCGACCAATCCGAGCCCGTAAAGGTGAGCTGGGCGTGGCGGCGCGACACGTTGGGGTCGCGCAGGGCAATGTCGGAAACTGAGCGCTCGCGACCGATGGTTACCTGTGCGGAGGTGATGCTATGGCTCTCGCCGCTCACGACGTCGACGAGCTGGGCGAGCGGGCGCTGCGGGGCGCGAGTGCTCGCCATGTTGGAGGCGATGCCGGCTGCGGCGCCTAGGCCCACG
>CABRLT010000099.1 GCA_902471785.1 uncultured Collinsella sp. | reverse complement strand
GACCGCGAGTTCCTCGACAGCCTTGCCGCCGAGCATCGCGTTGTCGTCACCCTCGAGGACGGCATCTTGGACGGCGGCTGGGGCGAGCGCGTGGCGTGTTACCTGGCCTGCACGCCCGTGCGTACGCGCACCTTCGGCATCGCCAAGGGCTTCCCCGACCGCTACGACCCCAACGAGTTGCTCGCTCAGAACGGCAAACCTCCGCAAGGGAAGCGCCCCTGCGGAGGTTTTTATTTTCGCGACGCGATTATCTCAATCTGTAACATCTAGGGCCCGAATTCCCGTCTAACTGTTACAGATCGAGATAAGATGTCTTAGTCCCAGACCTTTGTCTCAATCTGTAACAGATAGAGACCTTTTGGCCGTCCAGATGTTACAGATTGAGACATTCGAATCCCCCTAAGGAGAAAATCTCGATCTGTAACAGTTACTCGGCAAAAATGGCTGCAGATGTTACAGATTGAGACAAAGCAGCGAGGCATGCCACCACATCTGCAAGAACCACCACAAAGGTGCCTGTCCCTTTTTGGTAGGTAGAATTACCCATAAGGTAAGTATGTTTCTGAGTTATTTCATGTTGACCCTTTTGAGCGGGATAGGGTATAACTCTACTCAACCGCTAGGATTATTTGAGAAAGGTGTTCTCCTATGAGCAAGAACCTCTCCCAGCAGGTCGTTCTCGACCGCCGCGGCTTCGTTGCCGCCACCTTCGCAACCGTCGCCGGCCTTGGTCTTGCCGGCTGCTCCGACACCAGCGCCGAGGCCGACAAGGGTTCCGCCGCCGGCTCCTCCAAGGGCTCCGAGGATACCGAGGCTTCCACCACGCTCGACGCTAAGGCATTCGACAAGCTCGTCGACAACGGCCCCAAGGCCGATGACGACGCCATCGCCGCTAGCACCTGGGCCACGGCCGTCAAGGACGCCGGCGTCTTTAAGATCGGTGGCGTTCAGACCTCCACGCTCTTCTCCCTCCTCAACGAGAAAGACGGTCAGACCCGCGGCTTCGACGCTGGTATCGCGCAGCTTCTGTCCAACTACATCCTGGGCGAGAACAAGGTCGAGATCACCCAGGTGACCTCGGACACACGCGAGTCCGTCCTGCAGAACGGCCAGGTCGACGCCGTCTTTGCCACCTACACCATCACTGACGAGCGCAAGAAGCTTGTCTCCTTTGCCGGTCCCTATTACTACACGCAGCAGGCCATCCTGGTGCTCGCCGATAACGACGACATCAAGAGCGTCGACGACCTGGCCGACAAGAACGTCGCCGTCCAGTCCGGCTCCAACGGCCCCGCCATCCTGGAGGAGTTCGCCCCCAAGGCCAGCCAGCAGGAGTTCAAGACCGACGAGGAGGCCCGCCAGGCACTCCAGCAGGGCCGCGTTGACGCCTACGTCATCGATAACAACATGCAGCAGAGCGCCCTGGTTCGCGAGCCTGGTAAGTACAAGATCGCCGGCAAGCCCTTCGGCAACAAGGAGCCCTACGGCATCGGCCTGCCGCTCGATTCCGACGGCGTCGCCTTTGTCAACGACTTCCTTAAGAAGATCGAGGACGACGGCACCTGGACCGAGCTGTGGCAGATCTGCATCGGCGACCGTACGGGCGACACCAATGTTCCCGAGCTGCCCGAGGTCGGCGCCTAGGCTCGTAAGCTGGGCATCAGCCGCTGCGAAACCATACGGAAACGCACGATTCGCTTTATTGCGCTAAACTGTTTCCTCACTGAGTTGTCGGGGCTTCCGTACACGCGGGAGCCCCTTTCCTTATCGGCGGGAGGTCCGCATGAGTCTCTCCGAGCTCTGGTCGCTCTATGGCCAGAACTATATCGACGCGCTGCTAGCAACCTGGGGCATGACGCTTGAGTCGTTTGTCATCGCCATGGTGCTGGCCGTCGCCGTCACCGTGATGCGCGTGTCGCCGCTCAAGCCGCTGCGCGTCTTTGGCGACCTGTATGTCCAGGTCTTCCGTAACATCCCCGGCATCGCACTGCTCATCATCGTCGTCTATGCGCTGCCGCCGCTCAAGGTCGTCCTGCCCTACCGCACCTGCGTTATCGTCGCCACGGTCCTTTTGGGCTCGGCCTTTGGCTCCGAGAACTTTATGAGCGGCATCAACACCGTCGGCGTCGGCCAGGTGGAAGCCGCACGTTCGCTCGGCATGAGCTTCAGCCGTATCCTCGCCAAGATCGTGATTCCGCAGGCACTGCGCTCAAGCGTATTGCCCATGACCAACCTCTTTATCGCCGTCATGCTCACTACTGCGCTCGGCAGCCAGGTGCCGCTTAAACCGCAGGAGCTCACCGGCGTGGTGAGCTACATCAACACGCGCTCGCTCGGCGGCGTCGCCGCGTTCTTTATCTCGGCGCTCGGCTACCTGGGCACGGCCTTTGTGGTGAGCCACATTGGCAACTATATCGATAAGAAGGTGAGGATCCTCCGATGAGCAAGCACTCCACCTCCGCACTCACCATGCGCGATGCGCTCTACGAGGCTCCCGGCCCCAAGATGCGCGCCAAGATTCGCATCGGCACCGCCATCTCGCTTGTTGCTGTCGCCGCGCTCGCCATCCTGGTACTGCAGCGCTTTTATGTGACCGGTCAGCTTTCGGTCCACTATTGGTATTTCTTTACGCACCTCACCACCTGGAAGTTCTTGCTTGCCGGCTTTGAGGGCACTGTTAAAGTCGCACTCACCGCTGGCGCCATCGCGCTCGTGCTGGGCCTGGGCCTTATGCTCGGCCGCACAAGCGATATTAAGCCGTTGCAGCTGGCCTGCCGCGTGCTCACCGATTTCTTCCGCGGCGTACCGAGCCTGCTGTTCATCTACTTCTTCTTTTTGGTGCTGCCCCAGTACAAGATCGCACTGCCGTCGTTTTGGATGCTCACGCTGCCTGTCGCGCTCGCTGCGGCCGGCGTGCTGGCCGAGATCTTCCGCGCCGGCGTCAACGCCGTGCCGCGTGGTCAGGTCGAGGCAGCCCAGGCGCTCGGTCTCTCCAAGGCCAAAATCACCTTTAAAATCGTATTGCCCCAGGCGATTCGGTTTATCATTCCGTCGTTGATTTCGCAGCTCGTGGTCGTAGTCAAAGACACCACCGTCGCCTATGTGGTGAGCTACCCCGACCTCATGCAAAATGCCCGCGTGCTCATCACCAACTACGACGCGCTCGTATCGGTCTATCTGGTGATCGCGGTCATCTACATCCTCATCAACGTCGCGATCAACAAGGCCGCTGTCTACGTTTCGCACAAGACCGGCGCGACGATCATCCGCTAACGCTTTTACCATTTCGAGTCATAAGGAGCCGAGCACCATGGCACAGAGCACCTCTTCCACCGGCAATCAGCCGCTGATCGAGCTCAGGCACGTCGATAAGCACTACGGCGACCTGCACGTTCTCAACGACATCAATCTCTCGGTCGACCGCGGCGAAGTCGTCGTGGTGATCGGCCCCTCGGGCTCGGGCAAGTCGACCATGTGCCGCACCATCAATCGCCTGGAAACCATCGACTCGGGCGAGATCCTCATCGAGGGCGAGCCCTTGCCGCAGGAAGGCAAGGACCTTGCCCGCATGCGTGCCGAGCTGGGCATGGTGTTCCAACAGTTCAACCTGTTTGCACATATGACGGTACTGCAGAACGTCATGCTGGGACCGGTCGATGTGCTGGGCGTGTCCAAGGAGGAGGCTCGTGAGCGCGCCATGGACCTGCTGAGCCGCGTGGGCGTGGCCGAGCAGGCCGATAAGGTGCCCGCACAGCTCTCGGGCGGCCAGCAGCAGCGCGTGGCCATCGCCCGTTCTCTTGCCATGCAGCCCAAGGCCATGCTCTTCGATGAGCCCACGAGTGCCCTTGACCCCGAGATGATCAATGAGGTGCTCGAGGTCATGGTGCGCTTGGCGCAGCAGGGCATGACGATGATCGTCATTACGCACGAGATGAACTTTGCCCGCCGCGTGGCCGACCGTGTCGTGTTTATGGCCGATGGCCAGATCGTGGAAACCGGCACGCCCGACGGGTTCTTCGACCACCCCCAGACCAAGCGCGCCCAGGACTTCCTCAACTCCATCAAGGGCCACTAACCCAATTGCCACGCGGGCAAATTCATCACCAGCGTTTGTCCCGCGCCACCCCTGTGCCATGTCCACCCGGATTCGAAAGCCGCACCCATGATCGGAACCCGCACCTCATCGTCCTATACCCCGCACGTCGACGTCGACCCCGCTGACCGCCCGCTTATCCTGGTAGCACCACGCTGGGAAGAAGCGAAGCCCTATTTGAGCGAGACGCTCTCCCCCAACGAGGAGATTGCGAGCGTCTTTGTCGATGCCATCCTTGCCGCCGGTGGCCTGCCGCTGCAGATGTCCATCACCGAGGACATTGAGGTCATCCGTCATTACGTCGATATCGCCGACGGCATCGCCATTCCCGGCGGCCCGGACGTCAACCCCAAACGTTGGGGCGATGATCGACCCTACGACCCCACCCTCTGCTGCGAGATCCGCGATAGCTTTGAGTTTAAGCTGGTCGGCGAGGTGCTCCGCGCCAAGAAGCCGCTCTTTACCACCTGCCGCGGCACGCAGCTGCTCAATGTCGCCACTGGCGGCACCCTGTGCATGGACGTGCCAAGCCTGGGTGCGCGCGAGGGCCGCACGCAGTGGCGCCACACCCACGTGCTCAACGATCCCGTGCACCCTGTCGAGGTCATGCCGGGCTCGCTGCTGGAGCGCGCGGTTGGCGGGCACAGGCTGATCCAGACCAACTCGGCACATCACTGCTGCGTCGATCGTCTGGGTAAGAGCACGCGCTTGGTCGCCAAGGCAACCGACGGCGTTCCCGAGTGCATCGAAGTCGAAGGCCAGTCGTTCTGCCTGGGCGTGCAATGGCACCCTGAGTATACGTGGAAGACGCTCGAGACCGACTTTAACCTGTGGAAGTCGTTTGTCGAGGCAGCGGCAAAGGTTAAGCAGGCTGCCGGCCACATGGTCCGGCGGGGCGCCCTATTACCTATATGCTGCCGGCACACAGTCCAAGGCTCGCAAGCCCTTATTCGGCCGCCTCGCGCAGGGCCGACATCGTTGCCGCATATTGCTGCTGCAGCGCATGCATTCCCTCGCGAGCGCCGTCAACGGCATCGGCGCCGCGCAGTGCTTCGGTCACCACAACCGCCGGCTCGTACAGATTATCGAATCCCAGGTTCTGGCTCACGCCCTTGAGCGTGTGCGCTGCCATAAACGCACCTTCGGCGTCTCCTGCCGCCATGGCGGCCTCCAGCTTGTCCATGCTCTCGTCATCCAAAAACTTGAGG
>CABRLT010000098.1 GCA_902471785.1 uncultured Collinsella sp. | reverse complement strand
GGGCGGAACGTCGCCGTCCGAGGCATATTTAGTTAAAGTGCGCAGACAGACTAGTCCACCGAGATGTTGAGCGCCTTACCGCCCTCGTCCTTCCTGGTACCGATCACCATAGCGGCGACAAGAGCCAGAACGAAAGCGACCACACCGGAGATGACAAGGCCGATAAAGCCCGTGTCGATGCCGGCAGGGTTAATAAAGCTCGGGAAACCGAGCGGGCCGGAGGCACCGAAGGCATAGAGTTTGGCACCCATGAGGCCGGCGATGGCGCCGCCTACACCAGCTGAAATAAAGGTTGCCCACATAAGGCGCTTGCGCGGCAGCAAGATGGCGTAAAGCGCAGGCTCGTTGACACCGAAAATCGAAGAGACAAGGGCGGGAATGTTGACGGCAGCATTTTCCTCGGAATCCTTGGTTCGGATGACCATGCCAAGCACAGCACCGGCGATGGCACAACCGCCTGCATACACGAGCGGGTTAATGAGGTCATAGCCGTAGGTTGCGACATCGAGAAACCACAGCGGGATGATACCCCAGTGCAGGCCGAACATGACGAGCAGGCTCCAGAACGTGCCGATGACAAAGCCGGCGAGGGCGGGCTGGACGTTGATGAGCATCAGAATGATCTGGGCAACGATGTTGGAGAGGACCGTCATGACCGGACCGACCACAAGCAGGCCAAGGATGCCGCAAATGAGGAGCGTCAGGATGTTGGAGAAGAACGAGCTCACAAGCGCGGGCAGCGCGTTAGAAAGGGCCTTGTGCACCTTAGAGGCAATCCAGACGATAAAGATCGCAGGCAGAATCGTCGATGAGTAATTCTGCATGATCAGCGGGATGCCAAAAATATCACCATAGACATTGGACTCGAAGACCGTGCCGGCGCCGAGCGTGTAGAGCGGATCTCCGCCCATAAGGGCAACGAGCGTCGGGTAGACGAGGATACCGCCGAGCGCCATTCCCATAACGGGCTTAAGTCCGAACTTCTTGGCCGACGTCCAGCCAATGATTAGCGGAAAGTAATAGAAGACCGAATCTCCGATTGCCGAGAGCGTCACATACGTATTGCTGTCCTTGGCAAGCCAACCGGCAACCGTGCAGAGCGCGAGCATCGACTTGATAAAGCCACCGGCCATAAGCACGCCAAGAACCGGTTGCAGGATCTCGGAGATGATGGCAAGCAGACGCGAGAATGGATCGCCCTTTTTGACGTCGTCGCCTTCATCGATATCGAGCGCGGGTTTGGAGTCGAACCCGCCAATCTGAACAAGGTCGTTGTAGACGGCCTCGACAGTGGAACCAATCACGACCTGATACTGTCCGCCGGCCTGGATGACGTCAACGACGCCCTTCGTCGCCTTAAGCTCATTGGTCTGGGCGAGCGATTCATCCTTGAGGTGGAAGCGGAGACGCGTAATGCAGTGGCTCACGTCTAACACATTGTCTCGACCACCGACCTTTGTGATGATTTCATCGCAAAGCTTCTGGTATTTCATGGAATTCTCCTTTTCTGAGCGGGGCATAGCGTAGATTTCATGCCTCCGTAGTCGACGTGGGAGGACAAGGAACCCGCTTCCCCCTTTGAAATCCGCGGACGCACGTACGCCCGGGATGGGAAACAGCAGAGAAGATGGAAGATGCCGATCACATGGCAGTGAGCCTCATTGGCCCATGCCACGCAATCAGGCCTACAGACGCGAAGCTGCTGCGCCGAGAAGTCTCGTCGTCTGGCAGAACTTGTCACACAGACGTTCCGGTTCGCCCTGGGGAATCTGAGTACGCTCGGTCTCAAAGGAGAGGCCGTACTCGCGTGCCGGAAGGAAATACTCAAAATAGCCGTTGGTGTAACCGCAGACTATTCCCTCGACCGGACATTCGCGCTTCATGCGAATGCCCAGGTCGCTGCCGAGTTCACTCGGGAACACAAAGAGATGCAGGCCGCCCAGACTGATGACGGCACACTTAAGCGTGAGTGAAAAGTCGTCATGGGCAACGGTGTGATAGAACGTCTGAGGCTCGATGCGGTCAAGAACGACCTCGCGATCGAGCTTGATCTGGGAAATCGCCTCGGCAAGACCGGTCGAAGCACGCTCAACCTCGGGAATGCCGCGTCCCTGGCGAAAATTGCGGTCGCTACAGTCGCCAGCAGCACCGACGACCATGGCCGGATAATAACCAAGACTCTGAGCGAGCTTTTTGCCGGTAAGACCGGCGAGTTCGCTCGTGAGCTCCGTGCAGTCGGGTCCGACGCAAGCGGAATGCACCGCCCAGTTCACAAAGCCCGCAAATGGCTTGCCTTCGGTATCGAAGAACGATACGACAATGACCTCATTGTCGGCGAGTTCACCTGGGATGATGCGGTTGTCGTAGAAACCGGTGATGACCTGCTTGCCCAAGCGACAAATCGCGGGCTGTGCGTTGGCGCGGCACTCCTCAAAGCATTGGCAAATGGTATCGAGGAACCAGCGGTAGTAGTTCTCGTCGAATTTTCCCGTCCACCAGCTGCGGTGGTAAGCGACGATTGAAGTATGGTCGTGCGTCGCCGAGAGCAAAACGCAGTCACGGTCGATTCCATAGCGCTCGGCGAGCATTGTCTTGACTTCCTCGGCCATGCTTTCCTCGAACTCGAGGACATCGGCATTAAAAAGAAACACTTCACGTTCGCCTTGCTGGAAGAGGATGGCGTTGGCGAAGACGTCATCATGGACGCCCGTCGCAGGTTCAAGACGGTTGGGAAGATTGCGGTAGCCAATCAGGTAGATGTCGCCCTGTGGGGTAATTTTGCGGCGCGCGTGTCCAATGTTCATGCACGTTCTCCTTCTGTGTCACGCCGCATTCAAGGCGGCAATGATGATTTCGACGAGGCGCTCATGGGATCCGGCGGCAAAACCGGAGTTCATAGCCTCATAGGTGATTTTTTCGTACGCGTCGGGAGCCGGTAGGTACTTCTGTCCGCCGTTGACGAGCGTGGCAAAGAACACAGAGCCGGACCGGGCGGCGCGCACAGTGGCGCCGAATGCACTCGAGACCTCGGGTTGTACGCCGACAAGCTCGACGTTTCCCAGCCGGAGCAGATAGACCCTCGTGCGCTGCTCGCCAGCGGCATGAAACTCATACGTTCGGTGCGGAGCCAAAGAGTGAAAATCGGCGCGTGTCTGAGCGGGCAGGAGAACGTCGACCGTGCGGGCATCGATGCCGGTAGCGTCATCCTCACGCGCCATGCGAGCGGCTTCGATCAAAGCATTGCCCAAGGCCTGCCCCTGCTGGTGCAGCATGCGGTATCCGTCCTCATGGGCATCGACCGTCTGCTTAACGCCGGCCGCATCGAACATGACGTTCATGGCGCGCTCCGCCGGACCTTGGTCGCCCGCGGCGCCTGGCAGCAACAGGGCAACGCCGCCCAGCTCGCGCTCGAGTGACATGGCGGCAAAACCAAAGAGGTCTCCGCTCGCCATGCGCCTCCCCTCGGAGTCGCGCGACCCGTCGAGCACGGAGGACTGAACGTCCGCCGTCGCGAGCACGGCAACATACTCGCCCCCGGCATCCCTTATGGCGAGTACGGGCATCGTGTGGTCGGCAAACCCCCTGGGATTCGAGCCCAACCACCAGCCGGCAGGCGTCTCAATGTCGCGATTAACGTTCACGGGGCATTCGCCCTCCACAGTGGCGAGCGTGGCAGAGTGAATGCCCGCAACAGCGCGCTCGACAGCCGTGCGGGCGGCAGCGACGAGCGCTGCGCGATAGCGCTCGTTGCAATTGCGGGTAGCATCGTCGGCAAGATGCCCGGAAGTGCGGACGTGAGGCATGGAAAACGTGTGGGTAGGAACCACCCAAGAATAAGCACCGCTGCAATTGGCGGCATCCTCAACAACCTCACGCAGATCGGCGAGTAGAGCCGGAGCGATCGAGGTGACCTCAAGCGAAAGGACGCAGGCGCGTCGCCCCGTCCCCTCGATGATAAGGGCACGGGCGAAGACCTCATGACGGAGTTCGTCGAAACCGTCGAACGGCAACACGTCCCCAAGATCGATGGCCACACGAGCGGCCCCAGCCCTCATCTCTCCTTCGCCCATGGCAGATACTCCCCTCTGATTGCCGCTCACTCGACACCGTACAGTTGCTGCGCCGTACCGCCAAGCACAAGGTCGCTGTCTGTATCGCTCAGATTTGCAGCGCGAACGCAGGCGACACCCTCGGTGAGCCACTCGCGTTTGACGGGATAGCTCGTGCCAAAAACAATATGGTCTGCACCCAGCACGTCAACCGCGCAGGCGAGGAGTGTCTTGCCCCAAGGCTGGGCATGGGACATGTCGAAATAGATGTTGTTCTCGAGGTGCCTGGAAACGGTCTCGGTATCGACCTGAAAACGGCCAGAAGCATCAGGGCGCTTGGGACCATGAGGCAGCAGCATCTCCTTGAACGCAAAGTATGCGCCGCCGAGCATGGAGTGGACCATCTTGATATTGGGATAGCGCTCAAAGAAATCACCAAAGATCTCTCGGCCGATCGCCGTAGTTTGGTCGACGCAGCGGCCATAAGAGCGGCGAAGGTTGTCGTACGCGAGAAGCGACTCGTTCTCGACCGGCACGGGAACATGGTGCACGTAAACGGTGACATGGCGTTCGTTCAGGTGCTCGAAAAAGCTCGAGAAGACCTGGTCGTCGAGATAGCGCTTGCCGTAGTGAGCGCAGAGCTGCACGCCCGCAAAACCATCGTCGAGCCTGCGGTCGAGCTCCTCCAAATTCGCTTTGGTGCCAAAGGGCGGCACGGCGACAAGCGGAATCAGACGGCCATTTGACGCCTTCGCGTCAGCAGCCATACCGTCGTTGAAACGCCGGCACATCTCGAGCGACATCCACTCGTGGCAGCCGGGGAGCTTGAGGATCGCCTTGTCGACCCCCGCCTCATCCATATCGGCCAAGCGCTTCTCGAGGGTGTAGTCGCCCTCAATGTAGTTAAGACCCGGAGAACCGGCGGGCATCTCGATCACGATCTGTCGTTTGCCGGCGGAATTCATGGTCAGATAGCCTTCGGTGTCATAGGCGCGGGGTACCTCGGCCAAAAACTGTTCGCAGAGCGTCTCGTCATGAAAGATGTGCTCGTCGAACCAGTAGGAATTTGCATCGATAATCATTGGTTGGAACCGCCTTTCATCTTGTTGAAAACATTCTAGAAAAGCAGGTACCCGGACATCAATTCCAGCTTAAGCCCACTGTATTCCATTTTGGAATAGAACTTACCGCTCACACGCGAACCTCGCCCGCTCAACGAGACAAGCGCTAACAGCACGGGCTTAGACAGAAAACGGTCGG
>CABRLT010000097.1 GCA_902471785.1 uncultured Collinsella sp. | reverse complement strand
GTCGATACTCATTCTGAGGGTTCTGACCCTGATCGCCATGTGGTGATTGTTGCTCGATAATCTACTCGAGCTTATGCTAAGGGGACGTGGTTTCCACGTCCCCTTTTTTTGTCAAAAGTTCTCGATACGCTGATTTTTGTCAGAAAGGAGCTTTCGTTGTTAGTACTTACTGATCAGCAAGCTGACGAGATGTTGAGTCGTCTAGCTTTCTATTGCAAAGAGTATTCCTTGAGCGTAACTGATGTTGAGCTGAGGAAATGTATTCAGCATTTGGATTTGGTTCTAGAAACAAATAAGACAACCAATCTCACCCGTATTCTTAACGTAGAAGATGCTGCAGTACTTCATATCCTCGACTCACTTGTTTTGCTCCCCTATATCAACAAGGCTCCTGAGGGAGCTTTGCTCGATATGGGAACAGGTGCGGGCTTCCCTGGTATTCCATTAACCATAACCACGCATCGTAAAGCTACTTATATTGACTCTGTTGGCAAGAAGGTTGATGCGGTAAATTCCTTTGTCCATGCTCTTGGATTGAAACATGCCCATGCGGTTCATGATCGTCTTGAAGAATATGCCCGGAGCCATAAGAAGCAGTTCTCTGTTGTAACCGCCCGCGCACTGGCCCCTCTACCGATTCTTGTTGAGTATGCGGCTCCGTATCTGAAGGATGGAGGGCTATTTGTTATAACCAAGGGCAATCCTTCGGATGAGGAGCTTGCTTCCGGCATGTCAGCAGCTAAGATTTGCGGCTTCACTTTGCTTCTGAATGACGCAATTGATTTGCCTGAAGGCTTGGGTCACAGGGAGTTCATTGTTCTTAAGAAGAGTCATCCAGCATCTGTCTCATTGCCTCGTGCAAATGGCGTGGCAAAGAAGAATCCGCTTGCCTAGATGTTTCTGGCGGTTGATATCGATTCGGAATGTTTCACGTGAAACATCCTCCGTTTGACAGCTTTAATACACACCAGGAGGGACCGTGGGATTTCGCGACGTTAAGCGTTCTAAGAGCGCAAAAGACACGCGTATCATTGCAATCATCAATCAAAAAGGCGGCGTCGGTAAGTCAACGACGGCTGTAAACCTTGCAGCAGCACTGGGTGAGCAGGGTCGTAAGACGCTGATTGTCGATTTTGATCCGCAGGGAAACAGCACCAGTGGATTCGGAATTGAAAAAGAAGACCTTGATCACTGCATCTATGATGCATTGTTGAATGATGTGCCGGCAGAATCGCTTGTTCTTGATACAAATTGTAAAAAGGTATTCGTTATTCCGGCTACAATTCAACTTGCAGGCGCGGAAATTGAGCTCGTAAGCGCAATTGCTCGTGAAACCCGCCTCAAAGATTTGCTTGAGCCGATTCAGGACGAGTTTGACTTTATTTTCATTGACTGTCCTCCTTCGCTCGGCCTGCTTACTATCAACGCTTTGACCGCAGCAGACAGCGTTTTGATTCCGATCCAGTGCGAATATTACGCACTCGAGGGCGTTACGAAGCTGCTTGAGTCAATGAAGATGGTCAAATCACGGCTGAACAAGGGCTTAGACACCTATGGTGTGCTTATGACCATGTATGACTCGCGTACTTCACTATCGAATCAGGTTGTTGAGGAGGTTCAATCGTACTTTGGTGATAAGGCGTTTAAGACGCTAATCCCCCGTACGGTTAAAATCTCCGAAGCTCCGTCTTTTGGAGAACCGGTAATTACCTATGCACCTCAAAATAAGGGTGCAAAAGCATATATGAACCTTGCAAAAGAGGTGATCAAGCGTGCCTAGTGTAAAGAAACGTGGCGGATTGGGACGTGGACTCAATGCTTTGGTCTCAGAGGCCGAGTATGAGACCGGCGGTTCGGCTGCATCGGCTTCAAATGCCGCATCTGAAACAAAACTACCTATTGAGGATATCGTTCCCAACCCTAATCAGCCGCGAATTCACTTTAACGAAACTGAACTTCGCGAGTTGTGCGAGTCAATCCAAGAACATGGCGTTTTGCAGCCGCTTTTGGTTCGCAAACATGGAAACGGCTATGAGATCATCGCTGGTGAGCGTCGTTACCAGGCGTCAAAGCTTGCTGGCCTTGAAGAATTGCCAGTCATCATTAAAGAGGTAAATGATGAAGAGATGCTGGCTCTTGCTCTTATCGAAAACCTTCAGCGTTCTGATCTGAATCCCGTCGAAGAGGCTAAGGGCTATCGCCAACTCATTGATGCCAGCGGGATGACCCAGGAGGCATTGTCGAAGGCAGTAAGCAAGTCACGCTCTGCAATTACAAACTCGCTGCGTCTTCTCGATCTCCCCGAAGTAGTTCAGCAGATGATTTTTGAGGGCAAACTTACTGCTGGTCATGCACGTGCGATTCTTGCAGTTCCCTATGAGGACGCGCGTATTCGACTTGCAGAGAAAGTTGTTACAGAGGGCCTTTCCGTAAGAGCGACAGAAAATCTTGCTCCGTTGTTTTCTGCCGGAGAGACACCTAAGACGCCGAGGCCTGCAACGCCTCAGTCTTTTAAAAAGGCTGCCCGCGTGCTTCGTCAGGTTTTTAATACCAACGTGCGTGTGAAGAGCTCGCGTGGAAAGAATAAGATTGAGATTGAGTTTAAAGACGAGGAAGAGCTCTCTCGTATTCTTGGCGAAATGATTCAGTTTGATCAAGGAGGCCAAGATGAGGAATAAGATTTTAACAGCGATTGCATTGGTGACGACTGTCGCGGCTGGTGCCTTTGCTGGCTATAGGATCGCTACAGACGATGAACTTCGAGGTCGTTTGCTTCGTAGCGCGCAAGATATCGTCGATACTTCCAAAAAGAAAATGGATGTTATGACAGAAGATGTTGCCATGCGTACTGCTCAGGTAACGAAGAATCCCAAGATTAATCAAGGTTGGGTCAACAACCAATGGGAAAATGTAGGCTATTAGGTACCTAACAATTACTCAGCATATTTTGAGGGGTCCTTGTCTGATTCATGAGACAAGGACCCCTTATTTTGGCCGTAAAAAGGGGCAGGTAGCAGCTGATTCAAAATTAAGGTCAATAAATGAAACGACCCCGGTTGCATATTCTGTAACCGGGGTCGTTCGATGTTTCACATGAAACGTTTTGGGATGCGACTCCCCTATGCGTTCTTCTGAACTTTGAAGCGCTGCTTCAGCTGTCCACAAGCGGCGTCAATATCGTTACCACGGGAGTTACGAATCGTGGTCTCGATGCCACGGGACTCAAGACGACGCTGAAGATCCTCAACCTTATGAATCGGCGACGGCTTGAGCGGGCTACCCTCGATGTCGTTAAGCTGAATGAGGTTAACGTGGCACAGCGTTCCCTCGCAGAAGTCGCAGAGCGCCTGCATTTCGGGATTCGTATCGTTGACGCCTTCGATCATGGCATACTCATAGGTCGGGCGGCGGCCGGTCTTCTCGGTGTAGAGCTGAAGCGCTTCGTGAAGGCGAAGCAGCGTGTACTTCTTAACACCGGGCATGAGCTTATTGCGCGTCGACTGGATGGCGGAATGCAGGGAAACGGCAAGCGTGAACTGCTCGGGGATGTCGGCAAATTTGCGAATACCGGGAATAACGCCGCTGGTAGAGACGGTGAGGTGACGAGCGCCGATACCGATGCCATCGGGGTCGTTGAGGATTCGCAGCGCCTTGAGAACCTCGTCGTAGTTGGCAAACGGCTCGCCCTGGCCCATGAAGACAACGCTCGTGGCGCGCTCGCCAAAGTCGTTGGATACATGAAGTACCTGGTCGACGATCTCTTGAGCGGTCAGAGAGCGCTTGAGGCCGTTGAGACCGGTAGCGCAAAAGGCACAGCCCATGCCACAGCCTGCCTGGGTGGAAACGCAGACGGAAAGCTTGTTACGACGGGGCATGCCGACGGTCTCGACGGAAACGCCGTCGTGGTACTCGAGCAGATACTTGCGAGAGCCATCTTTGGAAACCTGCTTGGTGAGTTCAGTCGGCGTGTCAAAGGCAAAAGCCTCTTTAAGCTGCTCGCGGAAAGCCTTGGGAAGGTTGGTCATATCGTCAAACGAACAAACGTTCTTCTCAAAGACCCATTCGATGAGCTGCTTCGCGCGGAAGGCGGGCTGGCCAAGCTCGGCCACGAGCTCGCGAATATCGTTTTGGCTCAAGTCGCGAATGTCCTGAGATTTAGTCCTGGGATTCATGGAAGCCTTTCGATTTTGGGGAAACGTAGAGGGTATCGCTACAATATGGTATCAGCTGCAGAAATTATAGAGGAGGAGTCTGCCCATGCCGGGTAAAAGCCTAGAGAACATGCACGTAGCGGTCTTGGCGGGCGGTCATTCCGCTGAGCGCGAGATCTCGCTCAATTCGGGAAAGAACGTCGTGGTTGCCTTGAAGGAGGCCGGCTA
Source organism: uncultured Collinsella sp. (assembly GCA_902471785.1). Lineage (GTDB taxonomy): Bacteria > Actinomycetota > Coriobacteriia > Coriobacteriales > Coriobacteriaceae > Collinsella. The sequence goes on along the minus strand of CABRLT010000097.1, from coordinate 1,029 downwards.
CACTTCGGTGGAGCTGCTCGACACGGCTGCCGATGATTTTATGGTAACCATGGCGACCGGCGGCTTTGACGTGGCGTTTATCGCCATGCACGGTGCCGGCGGCGAGGATGGCGCCATGCAGGGCGCCATGGAGACCCTGGGTATCCCCTACACGGCCTCGGGCGTGCTTGCCAGCGCCTGCGGTGCCGACAAGGAGGTCTCTAAGCTCCTGTACGCCAAGGCGGGCATTCCCATTGCCCCCGGCCTCGCGCTCGAGGTGGGCGATGAAGTCGATATCGATCATATCGTCGAGGTTTGTGGCGAGCGCTGCTTTGTGAAGCCGGCCGTCAACGGTTCCAGCTATGGCATTTCCCTGGTCCATGAGCCCTCCGAGCTGCCCGCGGCAATCGCCAAGGCGTTTGCGTACGGCGACAAAGTGCTGGTCGAGAAGTGCATCGAGGGTACCGAGATCACCGTCGGTGTGTACGGCGAGGACGACGTGCGCGCTCTGCCGATTGTCGAGATTCGCAAACCCGAGGACTGCGAGTTCTACGATCTGGACGTGAAATATGTCGACCCTACGGACATCCATCGCATTCCGGCGCAGATTTCACCCGAGAATTACGCTCGCGCTCAGGAGCTTGCCTGTGCTGCTCACAAGGCCCTCGGTTGCCTGGGTATCTCGCGCAGCGACTTTATCGTGAGTGAGGACGGCCCCGTTATCCTCGAGACCAATACCATTCCCGGCATGACCGATACGTCGCTGTATCCGGACGAGATCCGCCACACCGACGACATGACGTTCCCGCAGGTCTGTGACAGCCTGATTCGTATGGGCCTTCGTCGAGCGGGCATTGCATGCTAATCGAGGACGCGGTTTCGTCAGGAACGCCGCAGTTTGTCATCGACTCCTATGCCACGCTTGCCGAACGCGCCAAAACGCAGTCCTTCGGCCTTATCGAGGAAGATGTGATTGTCCTCGATACCGAGACCACAGGTCTTTCGGTGCAGGACAATGAGCTGATCGAGATCTCGGCGGCCCGTCTTTCG
>CABRLT010000096.1 GCA_902471785.1 uncultured Collinsella sp. | reverse complement strand
ACCACCGACTGGGACTGGATCATCTATCCCGAGGGCCTGTTCGATCTGCTCGTCTACATTAAGCAGCGCTACCCCAACTACAAGCAGATCTTCATCACCGAGAACGGCATGGGCTACAAGGACCCCTACAAGGACGGTTTTGTGGACGACCAGCCGCGCATCGACTACATCGAGCAGCACCTGCGCTGGTTGCTCAAGGCCATGGAGGTGGGTGTCAACGTGGGCGGCTACTTCCTGTGGAGCCTGCAGGATCAGTTCTCCTGGACCAATGGCTACAACAAGCGTTACGGCTTCTTCTACGTTGACTTTGAAACCCAGAAGCGCACGCCCAAGGCAAGCGCATACTGGTATAAGCACGTGGCGCAGACCCGTCGTCTGGACTAGCGGCTTGCGACGAGCGGTTGGCGGAGTTGCACCGCCCACATAACCTGTCCCCATTTCTCAGCCGGGGGCGGCACGTCACACGGCGAGCCGCCCCCGACCTTTTTGTTCAGGTCGGAAGCCGTTTTTGTTTTTGGGCTGGTCGGGAGCCGTTTGTCTCGATCTGTAACATCTAGCCGAGTTTTTTGGTCCTAGCTGTTACAGATTGAGACGAACAGGATTACTCTTTCCGAAGAATCTAAATCTGTAACACGTAGCCCGCTTTTGACCGTCTACCTGTTACAAATCGAGACAAACGGAGTAGGACCTAACCCCGTATGTCCCTAACAGTCGAGCGTTCGACCAGCGTACTCGGCACATGAATCGCCTCGATAGACGAGCTCTCTCCAATCGCCGCCTCAAACGCAAGCTTACCGACACCGCGCAAATCAAATCGCAGCGTCGTCAGCCGATTGTGAGGAACAAGTCCCTCGAGTGCGTCGTCGATACCAACCACGCTCACGTCGTCGGGCACGGACAGGCCAGCGTTCTCGAGCGCGGCGATAACGCCCAGCGCCATCTGGTCATTTGCCGCAAGCACGGCAGTCGGCGCCTGCGACCCGCCGGCAAGCACCTCGGCCGCAATCCGCTCGCCCATGGCGTACCCACTGTCCGCACTCCAATCGCCACGCAGCATCGGAGCGGCATCGACATGAGCACGACCCAGCGTATCGCGCCAACCGGCCTCACGAAAACGCGAGGAAATCGAGTTTTCCGGACCCGCCACAAACCGCATATTCGAGTGACCATGTTCCAGCAGATAATTGGTCAACAGCTCGCACGAACCATACTGGTCGGAGTCGATCGTCGTGCAGCGCGGATGCGCATACATGGACAGGATGACCGTTCGCACTCCCGGCTGGGGAACAAACTCCTCAAAATCGGGAGCCATGCGGTTCATGTTGAGAATCATGCCGTCGACGGGTCGCTCGACCATGCGGCGCGAGGCATCGGCAAGTGCATAGGGCTTGTCGCCGCCCATGTCGATCATAGTGACGGCAAAATCGTGCTCGCGCGCCGCTTGCATGATACCCTCGAGCGTCGCCAGGTTACCGACACGTGTGATGTTGTACATGCACAGGCCAATAGAACGATACGACCCGCCGCGCAACGCCGCTCCAGCAAAATTGGGACGAAAGCCCAGCTCTTCCATGGCGGCCAGCACACGCTTGCGCGTCTTTTCCGCCACGTTGGGCATACCGTTGACCACGCGAGACACAGTCTGGCGGCTCACGCCAGCGAGCGCCGCAACCTCTGCCGCGCTCGCCGAACGACCATTCCTTGTCTGCTGATCCATGCCTTCCACGCTAACCTGCTTCCCAACTATTCCCCGCGCCCATGGCGCATCGTACATACATTGATAACGTGCTCATGATACCCGAGCCATATACCACAACATGAAAACTTCTGTCAATCAAAACCGCTTACCGAACAAATACAACCGTTCGCGGCTGTTTGAAGTTGTTTTGTTTCTATACATCCCAGCCGGATGTTAACGTGCTCATTGTCAAATGTTCACGTGCTCATTTTGGTTCTAATCATTTTAAGATAGTGTTTATCGGGCTTTTTCACCGCTGAACGCTAACCAGGGAGCCTCCTGAGCGCAAACGCACAATATCGAACAGCGAGACGAGAGGGTGTATGCATATGTCTTTGCTAAACCGCGTACAGCAGCTGCCGAAGGGCTTTGTTTGGGGCGCCGCAACCGCCGCGTACCAAACGGAAGGTTCCACGAAGGTGGCAGGCAAGGGTAAGACCATGTGGGACGATTACCTTGTCGCCCAGGGTCGCTTTTTGCCCGACCCGGCCAGTGATTTCTACAACCGCTACGAGGAGGATATCCGCCTTTCTGCCGAGCATGGACTCAACGCCATTCGTGTGTCCATCGCCTGGACCCGCATCTTCCCCAACGGCGACGATGCCGAACCCCTCGCCGAGGGCGTTAAGCACTACCACGAGCTGTTCGCCTGCTGCAAAAAGGGCGACTGGCTCAACCGCAAGACCGTCGACGCCTATGTGCGCTATGCCGAGTTCTGCTTCCGCGAGTTCCGCGAGGTCAAGAATTGGTTCACCATCAACGAGCTCATCAGCCTCTCGCACTCCCAATACATCCAAGGCAACTTCCCGCCCAACCATCACTTTGATGTGACGAGCGGCATCCAGAGCCAGCACAACGAGCTCGTTGCCCACGCCCGCGCCGTCAACCTGTATAAGGATCTTGACGAGACCGAGCACCTGGGCGGACGCATTGGCATGGTCAACGTCCTGACGCCGGCATATCCTGCCACCGACTCGCCCGCCGACCAGCACGCCGCCGACCTGTACAACGCCTTCTACACCGACTTCATCATGGACGGCGCCTTCCTGGGTCACTACTCCGCGCGCACCCTCTCACTCATCAACGAGATTCTGCGTGCCAACAACGCCACACTTACGGTTGAGGACAGCGACATGGAGGAGCTCGCCAAGGCGGCGCCCCGCAACGATATGTTCGGCCTCAACTACTATCAGTCGGCGTTTATCGCCGCCTACGATGGCGAATCAACCAACAGCTTTAACGGCACCGGAGACAAGGGCACCTCGTGCTTTAAGTTTAAGGGCGTCGGGCAGCAGGTCGATATGCCGGGTATCCCCACCACCGACTGGGATTGGCTCATCTACCCGCAAGGCCTCTACGACACGCTCAAGCACATCAGCGCCACCTATCCCAACCTCCCCGTCATCTATATCACCGAAAACGGCCTGGGCCACAAGGACCCCGAGCCCGACGCAAACGGCATCGTCGCCGATCCCGAGCGCATCGACTTTGTCGACCAGCACATGGAGAAGGTGCTCCAGGCGCGCGCCGAGGGCGTCGACGTCCAGGGCTACTTTATCTGGAGCCTGCAGGACCAGTTCTCGTGGGCCAATGGCTATAACAAGCGCTACGGCCTGTTCTACATCGACTTCGACACGCAAAAACGCTACATCAAGCAGTCGGCACTCTGGTACAAGGAGCTCGCCGACACTATGGCGGACGCGCAGTAGCGCATCGCCTCGCTTTCCCCCGAGAAGGGAGCGGCCCTATGCGATACAAACCCAGCCGCTCCCCTCTCTCCCCCTGGGACCGACCCCGCCTGCACCCGGGCTTTTAGCAAGCGGGAGACCATATAGGTTTTCAACGTCCATGCCATTAAGATTTCATGCAAAGAGGAGCGTGAACTATGGAATCGATCGTTAAGTTCTTGGAGAAAGGTCAGCCGTACTTCGACAAGGTCTCTAAGAACATCTACCTTCAGGCCATTAAAGACGGCTTTTTGGCAGCAATGCCCATCATCCTGTCTTCTTCTGTCTTCCTGCTTATTTCGACCCTGCCGGGCGTTGTCGCCACGGTCGGCGGCTTTACGCTGCCCGACTGGTGGAACGTCGACGTCGTGAACTTCTGCAACAAGGTTTACAACTTCACGATGGGCGTCGTGGGCATCATGGTCGCCGGCACCACCGCAAGCGCGCTGACCGGCTCCAAGAACCGCCGCATGCCTGCCGGCAAGGCCATCAACGCCACGAGCACCATGGTCGCCGCCATGTGCGCTATGCTCATCTTGGCCGTTACCCAGACGAGTGCCAAGATCGACGGCGCCGATGTCTCGGTGTTCTTTACCGACAACATGGGCACCAAGGGCCTGCTGAGCTCCTTTGTCGCCGCATTTGCCACGGTCAACATCTATGCCTTCTGCATTAAGCGAGACATCACCATCAAGCTGCCCAAAGAAGTCCCCGGCGCCATCGCCCAGAACTTCCGCGACATCTTCGCCTTCAGCTTCTCCATCCTGTTTGTCGCCGTCATCGACGTTATCTGCCGCACCTGCTTGGCCGTCCCGTTTGCCAACGTCATCTCCACGCTGGTGAGCCCGCTGTTCGCCGCTGCCGATTCCTACGCCGGCCTCGCCCTCATCTGGTTCATGATCCCGCTGTTCTGGTTCATGGGCATCCACGGCCCCTCGGTCGTTAAGCCTGCCCTCAACGCCGCGCTGTTTGGCAACATCACCACCAACCTCGCCACGCTGCAGGCCGGCGGTCACCCCGCCCTCGCCCTGACCGAAAACTTCGGTAACTACATCGGCGAACTCGGCGGCACCGGCGCCACGTTCATTGTCCCGATCATCTTCCTGCTCTTTATGCGCTCCAAGCAGCTCAAGGCCGTCGGCAAAGCCTCTGTCGTGCCCGTGATGTTCGCCGTCAACGAGCCGCTGCTGTTCGCCGCGCCCATCATCCTCAACCCGTACTTCCTGATCCCGTTCCTGTTTGCCCCCGTGGCCAACGTCCTCATTGCTAAGTTCTTCATCGACTTTTTGGGCATGAACGGCTTTATCTATGCCATGCCGTGGGCACTCCCCGGACCGATCGGCACCTTCATCGACACCAACTTCCAGCCGATCTCTCTGGTCCTGGTTGTCGTCCTGCTGGTCGTTGACTTCTTGATCTACTACCCGTTCTGCAAGGCCTACGACAACGTCCTGTGCAAGCAGGAGGCCGAGACCCTGGCCGAAGAAGAGGCCGAGGAGACCAAGGCCGTCAAGACCGCTGCCGCCCCCGCCGTTGAGGCTCCTGTTGTCGAGACCGCTTCTGCCACTGAGGCCTCCGCAGCTCCGTCCGCCCTTAAGGGCAAGGATCTGAGGGTTCTGGTTCTGTGCGCTGGCGCCGGCACCTCTGCACTGCTCGCCAACGCGCTTAAGGAAGGCGCCGACGAGCTGGGCATCGACATTACCGCCAACGCCGGTGCCTACGGCAGCCACTACGCCATCATGGACCAGTACAACGTCATCGTCCTGGCTCCGCAGGTTCGCACCTATTACAACGAGATGAAGGCCGACACCGACCGCCTGGGCATCACGCTGCTGTCGCCCAAGGGCAAACAGTACATCGACCTCACTAAGGATCCCAAGGGTGCCGTCGCCTGGATCGAGGAAAACCTCAAGGCATAAGACGCTGACGCCACCTGCCGCTCGCAGACAAAAAAATGGCCCGTGCATA
>CABRLT010000095.1 GCA_902471785.1 uncultured Collinsella sp. | reverse complement strand
ATACGCAGATGCAATCTTTGATTTTGGCAAGCTTCTTCTCGCCGATTCCCGACACGCGCATCAGATCGTCAACCGAAGCAAAAGCACCGTTCTTTGTCCGCTCATCGATAATCGACTGTGCCATTGAGGGACCGATTCCCGAGAGCGTCTGCAGCTCTGCCGAGCTTGCCGTATTAATGTTTACTAGGCCTGTTGCGCCACCGACGCCTGATGATGCGGAAGTCCCACCATCAACACCGGCTTCCGCAATGGACACCTGCTGCTCCCCTACCGTTGAAACGTGAATTTTTTGTCCATCAGTGACCTTGGATGCACGATTAAGCCCCGTAACGTCTGCTTCGGGCGCCAGCCCGCCGGCGGCATCAATCGCCTGAGCCACCCGCGCCCCGTCTTTGAGGCGATATACACCGGGTGACACCACGGCGCCATCAACATCGACATAGACCTCTGCCGCGGCAGACGCCTTAGGCGAAGAGCCTTCAGATGTCTTTCCACTCGAAGCATCGCCGGATCCCGGCTCCACTAACGTGCCCGAACCATCAGTGCGCTCAAACGACACACCGCCGGCACCGCCGCCAAAGTTCGCCATTGCCAGTCCACTCGCCATCGCAATGACGACCAGTATCGCCATCACCACTGCCTTATGACCGAGCAGTTTGCCCGCCCAGCGGTCCATCTTTTTGACTCGTTCGTGTTGTTCGCGCTGCGCCATAGCAAAACCTCCCAACACCATCGTGTCAGGAAACGAACGCCGCAGCTTCCGCACGTCCACACCAGTTTTCGCGGTCAAACCAAAAGCTGACCTAAACCTTGCGAAAAAATGTCCATTTATTCAGACACACGTCAGCGAATGAACATCTTGGCATCATTTGCCCAGATACCAAAAGACCGACGATACAGGCGCATCGTCGGTCTATACACAAATTTACTCGTGATCTTGGTAAATCTCACGCGGAGCAAGCTCCGAATGTTTGCGTTTTAAGGTCTTAGGGGCCTTATACGTGTTGCTGGAGAAGTCGATATACTCGGTCTGCTTAAGCAGGCGCTCGATCATCTCCTCATGATCGAACAACTCCCAGGCCTCATGCACGGCATCGAGTTTAGCGTGCGTCTCGGGACGGCGCGGCATAAACAACGTGCAGCAGTCGGGAGCGGCCTCAGTCGAGATATCGAACGTACCGATCTCCTCGGCACGCGCGATGATCTCCTGCTTGTCCGAACCGATCAACGGACGGAACACGGGAATCTTCACGGCCTCGTTGACGGCCATGATGTTCTCGAGCGTCTGGGAGGCAACCTGCCCAAGCGATTCGCCCGTAACGATGGCCCTGGCACCCTCGATGTGTGCAATGCGCTCGGCAACCGAATACATAATGCGGCGATACATGATAACGCGCAGGTTACTGGGACAGGTGACCGAAATCTCACGCTGGCAGTCGCCAAACGGCACCACGTACAGGCGGCCGATCTGGACACCCGGCTCAAGCGCACGGATGATATCCTGCACCAAATACTCGCTCGTATCGGGCGTCTGCGGACGACCGGAGAAATGCACCGGCACGCAGACCGCGCCGCGACGCGCGAGCATCCAAGTCGCCACCGGAGAATCGATACCCGACGACAGCAGCGTCACGACCTTGCCGGCAGAACCCACCGGAAGGCCGCCAACGCCGCGCTCGGAGCGCGCATACACGTAGACACTACCCTGAACCACCAGAACGTGCACCATCGCGTCGGGGTCGTGCATCTGGACCTTTTTATCGGGAAACGCCTCACACAGCACCTCGCCAACCTGTCGATTGATATCGATCGAGGTGAGCTCATAGTCAGTATTGGAGCGCTTGGCGTGCACCTTAAACGAATCGAAGGAACCAAACTCGCGCAGCGCCTTCACAGCGGCGGCGCAGTACTCCTGCGGGTCGCGGTTGGTGTGATACGCCAAAGACACACGGGCAACGCCGGGGACGGTGCGGATGACACGCGCCGCCTCGTCGGCCTGATGCTCGTTAAAGGTCACGAGGATATAACCGGAAATTCGAGACACGGCGTTCACGGAAAAGGCGGCCAAGGCCGCCTTGATGTTATCCATGAGGATATGCTCAAAATGTGCGCGGTTCTTGCCCTTCAGCCCAACCTCGTGATAGTGGACTAGGCAGACGCGAGCCGCCATTTAGGCTTCAGCAACCTTGTGGCCGAGCGCCTTCTCGTAACGGGCCTCGTCGTAAGAGATGTCGCCGTCGACAATCTCGTCCATAGCCATCGAGATGGTATCGGCACCGGAAAGCCCGATGGTGATGTCATCGACATCCTGGACGGCAAGCACGCGGTTGTGCTGGCCACGCAGCATGCTATTGATGTCGCAGGCGCGCTTGGAGGCAAGCGAAGCGAGCAGGAAGCGGTTGTGATCGGTCTTCTCCAGAAGATCGTCAATGCAAGGCTTTACAACGGACACGGACCTCAGATCCTTTCATGCATATCGAGAACGCGAACGAGCTCATCGGTCGCGCGGTCGAGATCGTCATTCACCACGACGTCGTCGTAGCGGTCGGCAAGGGCAAGCTCATCGGCGGCGTTTGCCATACGCAGCTCAATCGTCTCGGGCGTCTCGGTACCGCGACCGACTAGACGCTCGCGGAGCACCTCAAGCGAAGGCGGCTTGATAAAGATCAGCACGGCCTCGGGGAAACGATCCTTCACCTGCAGGGCGCCCTGGACATCGATCTCCAAAATCAGAGACGAGCCCGAGGCGAGCTTGGATGTGACCTCGCTCACCAACGTGCCGTAGCAGTTACCGTGGACCTCGGCCCACTCAACAAACTCACCGTTTGCCACGCGGCGGTCGAACTCCTCGCGCGTCAGAAAAAAGTAGTTGACGCCGTCGACCTCACCTTTGCGTGGTGCTCGCGTGGTAGCCGAAACCGTCAGACCCAGGTTCGAGCGGCGCTCGCGCACACGAGTGACGAGCGTACCCTTGCCTGCGCCTGACGGTCCAGAAATCACAAAGAGCTTGGAATCCTGAGCGCTCACTTATTTGGTCAGCTGCTCGAGGAGTTGCTCGCGCTGACGGACGCCGAGGCCCTGGACGCGACGAGTAGCGGAGATACCGAGCTCCTCCATGATCTTGGCGGCCTTGGCCTTGCCATAGCCGGGGAGAGACTCGATGAGGGTGGAAACCTTCATGCGGGAAGCGATGGGGTCATCGGAGTTGAGCACGGACTCGAGGGACTTCTCGCCCTTCTTGATCTGCTCGCGAAGCTCAGCGCGGGCGTGACGTGCGGCAGCAGCCTTCTCAAGAGCCTGCTTGCGCTGCTCGTCGGTAAGCTGAGGGAGTGCCATTCGTACCTCCAAATAGTTGGGTTATATCTGATTCAATAATTGGCATTTTAGCACGTAGAACGCACAAAAAGCCTAATCGCGGCTCCATAGGTTAGACGATACCCGCAAAAAGTGCAATATACTGCGCCCAAAGTTAAGCCCCTGACCTGCGATTCCACACAAAGGATGGGAAAGTTTACGCAGGCACAAGGGCTATTTTGTGCTAATGAGACCCAAAAGTGGTGACTTAGGGGAATCTTTTACGCGACGTTTTCGACCAGCTCGGCGACGATGGCGTCAAAGGCGGCAACCGGATCGTCGGCACCGGTGATGGGACGGCCCACCACAATGTGGCTTGCGCCACGCTCGATAGCCTGGGAAGGCGTCGCCACGCGGGACTGGTCACCAAGGGCGGCACCCACCGGACGCACACCCGGAGTCACGATCAGGGCATCAGGACCCAGCAGCTCACGCATGTCGTGAGCCTCCATCGGTGAGCACACGATGCCATCGATGCCGTTGGCCTGAGCAAGCTTTGCCAAGCGGGCGGCCTCCTCGGCCACGGGCGACTCGACGCCGATCTCGCTCAAGGCATCCTGATTCATGCTCGTGAGCACGGTGATGGCGACGAGCTTGGCGCGGTCCTCACGCGCCTCCTCGGCACCCTCGCGGCAGGCAGCGAGCATAGCACCCGAGCCCAGGCCGTGGACCGAAAGCAGGTCGGCACCGGCAAGCGAGGCCGAGCGGGCAGCGCCGCGCACCTGATGCGGAATGTCATGGAACTTAAGGTCGAGGAAGACCTTAAAGCCAAGGTCCTTAAAGGTCTTGACGATCTGGGGACCCTCAGCGTAATAGAGCGTCATGCCGACCTTGAGCCAGGCGGCATGGCCCGAAAGCTCGTGGGCGAGCTCGAGCGCGCGCTCACGGTCGCAGTCGAGGGCGACGATAACACGGTCGCGGGCATCATTCTCTAGCATTCGAAAGCACCTACCAGCTCGTTAATGTCCTTAACGCCCTGGGACTCGGCCCAGGCCTCGAGCTCGTGCGCGATCTTGAGCGAAGCGCACGGATCGACGAAGTTGGCCATACCGACCGACACGCAGGTGGCGCCGGCCAGGATAAACTCAGCCGCATCCTCACCGGTCATGACACCGCCGACACCGTTGATGGGGATATCGACGGCCTGGGCAACCTCCCAGACCATGCGCACGGCGATGTGATGACACAGCGGGCCCGAAAGGCCGCCCTTTGGCTTTGCAACGCGGGACTTGCGGGTATGGACGTCGATGGCCATGCCCTGGATGGAGTTGATGACCGAAAGACCGTCGGCGCCGGCAGCCTCGAGGGCCTTGGCGATCTCGGCGACGTTGACCGGCGCCATCTTCACGAACAGCGGCTTATCGGTCACCTTGCGGCAGGCAGCCATAACGGAAGAGGCGCCCTCGGGCGTGGAGCCCATGGCGGCACCGCCGGCGGCGATATTGGGGCAGCTAACGTTGATCTCGTAGCCGGCAGCCCAGGGGCACAGCTCGACATACATCTCGAGTGCGCGGACAAACTCGTCAACGGAGTGGCCGGCAACCTGACAGATGACCTGGCAGCCGTCCTTGGAGAGCTGCTCGAGCCACGGACCGGACTCGCGAGCAAAGGCGGCCACGCCGGGGTTCTGAAGGCCCACGGAGTTGATCATGCCGCCGGGAATCTCAGCCATGCGGGGCGCGGGATTGCCGGGCCAGGGCTCGGCTGCGCAACCCTTGGTGGTAATGGCGCCCAGCTGGGAAACATCGAAGAAGTTCTGGAACTGCCAACCGTAGCCGAAGGTGCCGGCTGCGGTGTTGATGGGGTTCTGCATCTTGACGCCGCCGAAATCGACGGCCATGTTCACGGTACCCACTAGAAGACCACCACCTTGGAAGCATCGAACACGGGGCCGCACATGCAGGCGCCCTTCATACCGTCGACCGTCTCGACGTTGCAGGTGTTGCAGGCGCCAAAGCCGCAGCTCATCATGCGCTCGAGCGACACCTCACAGTACGCACCGGCCTCGGCGGCAGCAGCGGCGACCTTCTTCATCATGACGGCGGGGCCGCAGCTGGCAACGTAGTCGTAGCCGCCCTCGCCGAGCAGCTCGGCTGCCGGGT
>CABRLT010000094.1 GCA_902471785.1 uncultured Collinsella sp. | reverse complement strand
CGTACTGGAAGTAGGCCTGGACGTACTTGTCGGTGTGGTCGCCGATGATCTTGATCGAGTTCTTGTTGGCGCCGACGGTACCGTCGCCACCCAGACCCCAGAACTTGCACTCGATGGTGCCGGGGGCTGCGGTGTTGGGCGTATCCTCGGCCTCGGGCAGGCTCAGGTTGGTCACGTCATCGACAATGCCGATGGTGAACTCGCGCTTGGGCTCGTCCTTCTTGAGCTCCTCGAAGACAGCGAACGCGGACGCAGGAGGCGTGTCCTTGCTGCCCAGGCCATAACGGCCGCCGACGACCTTGATGCCCGTCTTGCCGGCCTCGTAGAGAGCGGAGACGACGTCCTGGTAGAGCGGCTCGCCGATGGAACCCGGCTCCTTGGTACGGTCCATGACGGCAATCTTCTGGACGGTCTCGGGGAGAACGTCGACGAAGTGCTTGATGGAGAACGGACGGAACAGACGAACCTTGACCAGGCCGACCTTCTCGCCGTGAGCGTTGAGGTAGTCGATGACTTCCTCGAGCACGTCGCAGAAGGAGCCCATGCACACGACGACACGATCGGCGTCGGGAGCGCCGTAGTAGTTGAACAGGCCGTAATCGGTGCCGAGCTTCTCGTTGATCTTCTTCATGTAGCCCTCGACGACGGCGGGAAGCTCGTCGTAGACCTTGTTGCAGGCCTCACGGTTCTGGAAGAAGATATCGCCGTTCTCGTGGCTGCCGCGGGTGTGCGGGTGCTCAGGGTTGAGCGCGTGGTCGCGGAAAGCCTGGACGGCGTCCATGTCGCACATCTCGGCCAGATCCTTGTAGTCCCACATGGCGACCTTCTGGATCTCGTGGCTGGTGCGGAAGCCGTCGAAGAAGTTAAGGAACGGGGTCTTACCCTCGATGGCGGCAAGGTGAGCCACCGGCGAGAGGTCCATGACCTCCTGGACGTTGCCCTCGGCGAGCATGGCGAAGCCGGTCTGACGACAGGCCATGACGTCGGAGTGATCGCCAAAAATGTTCAGGGCGTGGGAAGCGACGCAACGCGCGGAGACGTGGAAAACGCCCGGGAGCTGCTCGCCTGCGATCTTGTACATGTTCGGGATCATCAGGAGCAGACCCTGAGAAGCCGTGTAGGTGGTGGTCAGAGCACCGGCGCCCAGCGAACCGTGAACGGTACCGGCTGCACCTGCCTCGGACTCCATCTCGACGACCTTGACCGGGGTGCCGAAGATGTTCTTGCGACCCTGGGCCGCCCACTGGTCGACATGGTCGGCCATCGGGCTGGACGGCGTAATGGGATAGATTCCCGCTACCTCGGTGTACGCATACGAAACATATGCGGCCGCCTCGTTGCCGTCCATAGACTTAAACTTACGCGCCATATACCCCTCTCCTCTCATATAGGTATACAGGCCCCGGCGATCGCCGGGATGTTGGCGTGATGGGATTTTCGCTGTTGCTTCCAATCATCTGGCAGGCAGGCTCAGCAGCAGGTACATGGCGTGGAGAGAAGGCATGCCGAGGCGAGGGCCAGCTGATGCGCCCCACAGACCCGACCGCCCGTCTTGCACATGACCGAGCGCCGCAAAGGCCGCATGCCGGATGCTCCCGGGCACGCCCCGGCGATGGGAAGCGCCCGCAACGGAAATCCGCATGCGGGTTTATTGTACCCCGCCGTCAAGTGTAATTTCGGCAAATATAGGCGGGCGGTAAAGGTTTACCTCGGGTGACTGCCGGGAGCAAAATGATCCCTTGGGGACGGAGGGACCATTTGGCAGGACTGGCTAGAGGGCACCGAAGAGAATGGCGTAGGTAGTGGATTCGCCGAGCTTGAGCTCGTCGCCGGGATTGAGTTGGGCGGAACGGCCGGGCTCGACCTGAATGCAGACGCGAGTGGCCCCGTTTACCACCACGGTTCCGTTGGTGGACGACAAGTCCTCGACGTGCCAGATATTTTGAGCATCGCACCAGATATGGGCATGGCGGGCCGAGACATCGTCGCCGACGTCGGCAATATCGCCCTCACCAGTGGCCAGCGCGCCAATCTCAACACCCTGCTCACTCGGCTGAATCCAGCGCGGGGCGCTCACGACAAAACTGTTTTGTACGCGCAGCAAGCCCAAGGGGTGCGCCGGGGCGGGTTCGCGTTCGCCCGCGGTCATCGACATGCCAAGCGAACGCGGCGTGGAGGTGCCTCCGCCACAGGTCGCGTGCGCGTAGTCGATGGCATAGTTCACCGAGGACCGCACATCCGCCGAACAACCGACAGCGACAAACAGCACCAGCACGGCCTCGGCGCGCTCGGCGGGCATGAGTTCCGCCGCCTGGGACAGGCGATCGAGCGCGTTGCGATAGAGATTCGTGTCCTGGTGGCACTCTTCGAGCGCGCGTACCATCGGTTCACCTGCAGGACCGCACACCATATTGATCACAGCCGTGGAGTCCATGGGATTTCGCTGGCGCAGGGCCAGTTGCGACATAATACGCGCAGCCGAGGTACCGTATTCGGCAAAGTAGCGCTGCTGAAGCGTGCCGACCGGCGCGCGAACGATGAAGCGGGAAACCCAAGAGCGATCGGCGGCTCGGCTCTGCGGGCTGCGGCCGTCGGCGAGCGGACGGGACGAAAGCACCAAGCCGCACAGCTCGATATGGCTCAGATGCGCCGCGCGCTTAAAGATGTCAAACATGGCCCCGCATGGGGTGAGCTCAACTTGAGATGCCATGACCTAGGCCTCCTTGGTCGTAGAAATAGAATCGGACGATACTTCGACAGGTCCGCCAAAAGTACGGGCAGCTGCGGCTCCACCGGCAAGCGGAGTCGCCATCTGGGCTTTTGTGCGTCGTGATGCCGAAACGGGAAGTTCACAGGCAAAGCCCATCGCAAGCAAAAACCACGTAAGCGTATAGGTTGCAACCAGAGCGGCAACAAGGCCGCCCATCACGGCGCGTTGGGAAAACACGCTACATGCAGCCACAACCAGCACCGGAACCTCGCAGGCAGAAAGCGCAAGCACACCCTGCAGGAACCCCGAGCGCCGATCGCGCGCAAGTGCCCCCGCGGCAACGCCGGCTATGCCTGGCAGCGCCAACGCCAGTGCGGCAATAATACCCGGTAGCGACCCAGACCACACGAGCGATCCCAAAGTCGCCGTCACGCGAGCGCCCGACGCCAGCAGCGCGGCCGAAACCACGACCACAGCCCAAACCACGCCACAGACGACCGTCGCGCCGACCATCAGCGCGCGACGAACCGCGCGGCCAGACGCATCCATGGGGCACGGCGTGAGCGGCTCGCCGCGGAGCGAACGACCGACATTTTGCGCATAGTGGTCACAAAACGCCGAGAGCGCCGCCTCGACCGCCGCCGGCTCGGGACGATCTTTTTGACGGCTGGACAGACAGGCCATCACCACGTCGAACAGCTGGGCATCGACAAACGCCAGCGCATCGCGTAGCTCTTCGGAATCCGGCTCAAGCCCTAGCTGCTGGGCCTGCTCGGCCGCGGCGAGCGCCACATCGGGCTCACGACGAAGCAGCTGAGTCAAATCACAACCGGGCGCATGGGCACCAATGGGATAGTCGGGCCGCGTGTCCATTTTGAGACGGTAGGGGCTCGCGATGTCGCGCGTCCTTTTGCGCGAACCCGAGGTGCCCGAAGTGCCCGGCGCGGCTTCGTATGGCGCGACGCCGGCAATGAGCTCGTAAACCGTGCTTGCCGCGGCATAGACGTCGATCGCCGGCGACATACGCAAAGCGCGCAGGTCGGGAATATCGTCGGTGAGCATCTCGGGCGGGGCATAGGCAACCGTCGCGCGACGCAGCGTGGCATAACGCTCCGTAAACGACGCCTTGCCGCCGGTACCGGCCACGGCCGACGCAGGCTCAAGCGCCAGCGACGAGCCAAAGTCGATCAGGCACAGGTCAAAGGTGCCCTCGGCAAGCTGCCGGTCAAGCGGTAGACGCGCCGTGCGCACCATAATATTAGCGGGCGAGATATCGCGATGGACAAAGCCCTCGCCCACCAGGCTCATACGGCAGAGCAGATCGAACAGGTCGCGACCCAGACGCGCCGCCACAAGCGGCGACAGGCGTCCGGCATCGTCCACGGCAAGTCGCGAACGCAAGCGGGCAAGCGTCTCGCCCTCGACCCATTCCATGACAATTGCAGGCACACCGTCGACCTCGCCCCAGCCATAGAGGCGGGGAAAGCCCTTAAGGCCCGAAAGGGCGCGATGGCATTCGTATTCCTCGCGAAACGCCGCCTCGAACTTGGCGACCAGCGCCTCGTGAGCGGCATCGTCGTCAAACTCATCGCGCGTCGGCAAGATGAGCTGCTTGAGTGCCACGGCCTCGCCTTGGGCGTTGACGGCACGCGTCACACGGCCGATACCGCCACGGCGCATGGTGGCATCGTCGGCAAACAGCATCGTAAAACGACGCAGATAGGTAGGCAGTTCGTCCTGACCGAGCGCAATGGCCGGCTCAAACCCGTCGACACGCGCCAGGCGCAGGCCGACCATGGGATCGCGACCGAGCGATTGTGGTGTGGTGGATGCAAGATCGGTCATCATAGGGCAAGCGCCGCCACGTTATTGTTGAAGTTACCGAGCGCGACGTCATCATCGCCGTAATGGCCGACCCATTGACATAGGTTGGTGTAACAGCCCCACAGATTGGCATACTGCTGATACCACTTTGACCGGGGCGAGAATGTCTGACGACCGAACTCGGCTCGAATGACAAACATCTCCCCGACCAGGTTGTCGCACGGCCTGGGATCTCCCGTAGAGTTATAGGTCGAGACCACGTCATTGGCACGAGAAACATAGCCGTCGAGCATGTTGTACTTGGTCACAAGCCAACTGTGAATGCTCTCTTCCTCAGCAGCGGAAAGGCCGCCGGAGTTTGCATCGTTGTCAGTGTTGCCGCCCGTCGAGCCGCCGTTTCCAGGCCCTCCGGTAGAGGAACCCGACCCAGAGCCACCGCCCGAACTCGATGAATCCGAGCCAGAGCCAGAAGTATCCGAGCTACCGGGCTTTCCGGACTGCTGGGCGTCCTGCTCCTTTTGCTGCTCGACCTTATTCACCGTTGCCACCACGCTATTGTTGGACAACCGATCGATGATCTTGGTGTTGGTGAGCACGATGGTTTTGCCATTGGCAAGCGTGACTTCGTTGTCCGGGGCCTCGGCGCCGTCCGCATCGTCGGTGCCAAACACAATATGCCCGACCACACTTGCCCAAGCATATCCAGTCGTGGTGCCCAGATCGCTTTTGACCTCATGCCCCACGCGCGGTTCGCGTGCGGCATGCGCCTGCATCATGGACGGCACGGTCATGCCATAGGCAGAAACGCCAGCTATGACCAGCACCAGCGAGCACGATAGCAGTGCGTACGCCCGCGGCGCCAAGCCCAGTCGGCGTCGTATGCGCACCGCGGCGCCGCGCTTTGTCTGAGTGCCACCGGGCCGCATGCGTTCTCCTCCAACAAAAACACGCC
>CABRLT010000093.1 GCA_902471785.1 uncultured Collinsella sp. | reverse complement strand
GGTTTGCTTTCGAACGACTCTGCAAAGCAGCCGGAGTGAGAAAGCAAACCGTGGCCGGCCCTTCGCCGCCGGGACACGTACCCCCAATTAACTGTTCTTCATGACAATCGAATCCACAACATCGGCCACGTTCTCGCAGCAGTCGGCGCAGTACTCCAGGAAGGCGTACACGTCACGCCAGGCGATGACCTCGAGCGGGTCCTTGCCGTTAACGTGCAGGTTGCGCATGGCGTTGATATAGAGCTCGTCGGCTTCGGACTCGATGGTGTTGATCTGGATGACGAGTTCGCGCAGGGTCTTGGACTTGCGGTAGTTGGGCAGCTCGACCATCAGGTCTTTCATGGCGCGGCAGGCGTCAGTCACCTTGTGGGCGATGACGATGGCGTCGGGATGGATGCTCTGGATGTTGGTGAAGTAGACGCGCTGCACGACGCCCTCGATGCGGTCGAGCACGGTGTCGAGCGCGCAGCTCATCAGATCCAGATCCTCGCGCTCGAGCGGGGTGATAAAGGCGGTGAGCAGGGCGTCTTCGAGCTCGTGGTGCTTCTTGTCTGCCGCATGCTCAATCGCATGCATCTTATTGAGCATGTCGTGAATCTGCGCGGGATCGAAGTTCTCAAAAATCTTGGTGAGCAGCTCTGCGGCCTGGACGGCGAGGTCGGCGCAAGCGACGTAGTTGTCAAAGTAGAACGAATCGGGTTTCTTTGCCATGGGTGGGTCCTTTCGAGGCGAAGACGGGTGGGCGAAGTGTTGCGGTCCGGATGGACGTTCGGTTTGATTAGAGGAACATCATGAACAGCTTGGCCATGACAAAGCTGATGAGTCCGCAGGCGGGGAAGGTGAAGAACCAGGTGAACATCATGTCCTTGACGACTCCGAAGTTGATGGCCGAGAGGCGCTTGACGGCACCGACGCCCATGATGGCGCAGGTCTTGATGTGTGTGGAGGACACGGGGATGCCGGTAAGGGTGGCAAGCAGCAGGTTCGCGGCGCCCGCGAGGTCGGCGGAGAAGCCCTGATACTTCTCGAGCTTAACCATGCTCTGGCCGACGGACTTGATGATGCGCTCACCGCCCACGCTGGTACCGATACCCATAGTGGCCGAGCACAGCAGCATAATCCAGATGGGGATGCCGGCATCGCCGACGCTGGTCTGGCCGTTTGCGAAGGCCACGCCTAAAAAGAGCACGCCGATGAACTTCTGTCCATCCTGCGCGCCGTGCATAAAGCTCATGGCCGCGGCGCTCGCGATCTGAGCGTATTTAAAGAAGACATTGGCACGTCGCCTGTTGGCGGCGGCGAAAAGAATCGAGACGAGTTTGCACAGGACCCAGCCCATGACAAAGCCCAGGCCGATGGAGAGCGCCAGGCCGTAGATGACCTTCATCCACTCGTGGACGTTGACGCTGCTCGCGCCGCCGAGGGCGATAGCGGCACCGGTCAGGCCGGCGATAAGGCTGTGGCTTTGCGAGGTGGGGATGCCAAAACGCGACGCTGTGGCACCGTAGACGACGATGGAGAACAGCGCCGCGCACAGACAGGCGAGCGCCATGGTGCTGTTTCCGCCAAAGTCGACGATATGTGAGATGGTGTTGGCGACGCTCGCATTAAAGTGCGTCATGATGAGCACGCCGAGGAAGTTGAATGCGGCGCTCATGAGAATGGCGGCGCGGGCGGGCATGCAACGCGTAGTGACGCAGGTCGCGATGGCGTTGGGCGCGTCGGTCCATCCATTGACGAAGATGGCGCCCAACGCGAGGATCACGGTGACGGCAAGGACTGGGTTCGACACAATTTGGCCGAGGAAGGTTGAGAACGTTACGTCCATATATGGGCTTTCTCGAAGTTTGCAGACACGTTACAAAAACATGATAAATCGTATCACCTCCTGCGGGTCTCTTTACCGAGTTCTGATGGGAGAAGTGAACTTTTTGGCACTAAAATTGAATATTAGCCCTGTTGACCGCGGGTGTTCTTTTTGCTAACACGCCATGCGGACACGTGCGATTACTACGACACTCCAAAACCACAGTCTGTTCGCTTTACAACATGCAAACATGCGTTCGATAATAGGAGGCATGGAATATCGAC
Source organism: uncultured Collinsella sp. (assembly GCA_902471785.1). Classification (GTDB taxonomy): domain Bacteria; phylum Actinomycetota; class Coriobacteriia; order Coriobacteriales; family Coriobacteriaceae; genus Collinsella. The sequence continues at coordinate 3,400 of CABRLT010000093.1, read as the reverse complement.
AGACAGATGGCAAAACTCGGCGCGTGCACAAGCAGTATGTGGACGTCGTGGCTCGCATCCTCGCGGGCGGACAGGTCGTGCCGGTCACCGTCTGCTGGGTCGACGGTCGTTGCTTTACGATTGACGAGATTGTCTCGACCACTGGGTTTGGCCTGACGGTTCACGGCATCCGTACGGCAACCTATAAGGTGCGTTTTGGCGGGCACGCGACCGAGTTGTATCTGGAGGACCAGACGCGCGAACGACCAGATGGTTCGCAGGCCCATCTGATGCGTTGGTGGGTGTGGGCATTCGACCGTACGCTCGAGGGCGAGCGCCGTGGGTAAGGACGTACGGCATTCGGGTACAATGACAGGAATCTTGTCACCTGCTGCGCCGTCTTTCACGGCACTTTTTGAAAGGACGAACCTATGAACGATATCCAGGGCTATCAGAACGGCCCCGTCGAGAGCGGCGCAAGCCGCGCCAAGGAGATGTCGCCGCGCGCGTACAATCTTTCCATGTCTGCCCTGATCTTTTTGGGCTTTTGCGCCATGGGCGTCGGTGCTTACTTTACGAGCACCATGTCGTTTGCGCGCATGATGATGAGCGGCGCCGCTTTGCCGCTGGTCTTTGGCTCATTTATTTTGACCATCGTCGGCATGGTCATGATGTCGGCCGCCGCCAGCAAGCAGTCCGTGGGCCTGTCCCTTGTGGGCTACGTAATCTTTGCGAGCACCTTTGGCCTGACCGCGTCGTTTGGCCTTGCCAACTACGACCTGCCCACCATCAACACTGCCTTTATCGCCACGGCCGCCATCACCTTTGTCTTTGGCGCCTTGGGCGTGACGTTCCCCAAGTTTTTCCAGCGCATATATGGCATCGGTTTTGGCATTCTGCTCGCTACTATTCTGGTTGAGATCGTGCTGATGTTCATGGGCGTCTCACAGACCATCACCGACCTGATCGTGATCGTGGTGTTCGCCGGCTTTATTGGCTACGACACCTATGTTGCCACGACGGTGCCGCCTACGCTGCCCAACGCCGTGCTTATGGCCTCTAACCTGTTCGTGGATATTATCAACGTGTTCCTGCGCATTCTGAACATCCTCGGCCGTCGCGACTAGTGGCGAATTGCGGCGGTGCTTGCCGTGCGTGCAAATCGATGCGAAAGGCGGTCCTTCGGGGCCGTCTTTTTTGTACGCGGCGGGGTATCATGGATGGGAAAAGCCGATAGCGGCAGAGACCGAGAAAGGTGACCACTTATGGCAGACGTCGACAACAGGAACCGTAACCGCAGGTCCAACCGAGCGGGTCAGCCCAATCCCAAGCGCGAGGCCCGTGCCAAGGCCGCCGAGCGTCACGTGGCAACTGTGTCCGAAGCGTGCGCCAAGGATATCGAGCGTTCGCTTGCCGGTGTTCGCGAGTTTGACGGTATGCCTGCCGGCTTTGTCTCGGCGATGAAGGCCAAGGTTCAGAGTGCTGTGGCCACCGAAGAACAGGTTGCCGAGGAGTCTGAGGCCGCCGAGGCCGAGACCGCTGAGGTTGCGTCCGCCGAGACCGAGGTTACGGCCGAGCCTGCACACGCAGAGGAGGCCACGGAGACCGAGTCCGCGCCTGCCGCCGAGGAGCCCGCTCCGGTCCTGCCCGAGGTTACCGTGCTCGACGCCTCTGCCACGCAGGCCATTCTGGATAACGGTCGAGGCTATGCGCAGTTCTGCGACATGGCCGTGCTCGACTTTGCCTCGTTCACCAATCCGGGCGGTGGCTATATTCAGGGTTATCTGGGCCAGGAGGCCACGCTGTGCGCCGATTCGTATCTGTACAACGTTCTCGATAAGCAGCGCAAATGGTACGGCGAGAACCGTCGCCGCAACATCAACTGCGAGCTTTACCGAAACCGTGCGCTGGTGGTGCCTGCGGTGCGCTTCGACCGCAACCACGTGCATGCATACGCCGACGTGATCGTGGCCGCCGCGCCCAACGTTAAGCGCGCCCGCCAGGAGTATCGCGTGAGCGACGATGCTCTGCTGGATGCCCTGCGCGACCGCATTCGCTTTGTGCTTGCCATCTGCGACGAGCTAGGTCGCGAGAAGCTCGTGCTGGGCGCTTGGGGCTGCGACAACAACGGCTTTGACGCAGAGGCCGTGGCCGAGCTCTTCCGCAAGGAGCTCGCGTCGGGCGACTTTAAGGTCAAGCAAGTCTTCTTTGCCGTGCCTTCTACGCGCTGGGATGAGGATTTTGCCAAGTTCGAGCACGTACTGGCAAACTTCCCCGAGCGCAACGAGGAGTCCTATGCCCAGGTTGCCGCTCGCGCTGCGGCAGCTCGCGCCGCCGAGCAGATCCAGGCTGCTACCGAGGATGATGAGGACGAGGACGATTGGCGCAAGTACCTGTAATCGGTACGTGCTGACAGATGGGTCGAGCCGGTGGGAGAGGCTGCTTCCGTCGGTTTTTTACTGAGCGAGGGGCTTACGATGAAAAACGTTCTATGCTTTGGCGACAGCAACACCTATGGTTACGATCCGGCGGGCATGCGCGACGGCACCGCGGTGCGCTATGCGCAGGATGTGCGCTGGTGCGGCGTGGCCCAACGTGACTTAGGCGAGGGCTGGCATGTAATTGAAGAAGGCCTCAACGGCCGCACGACGGTACGCGACGACATGTGCCATCTGAACACCAATCTTAACGGCATCCGCGCACTGCCGATGCTGCTCGAGGCCCATAAGCCGCTGGATGCGATCGTTATTATGCTGGGAACCAACGATTGCAAGACGGTCTTTGGTGTGACGGCCTCCGATATTGCCCGTGGCACCATGGCGCTGATTCGCGCGGTGCGTGCATTTCCCTGGACCAATGCCGCACCCTGCCCGCGTATTCTGCTGATGGCACCTATCAAAATCAAGCCGCAAATCGCCGATGTATATATGACCGATTTTGACGAGCGTTCCGTCGAGGCCTCGGAGCATTTTGCTGAATACTATGCGCACGTAGCCGAGCAGTTTGGCTGCGACTTTTTGAATGCAGCGGAGTTTGCCGAGCCGGGCGATATCGACTATCTGCATATGATGCCCGAAAGCCATGAGAGCCTGGGTCACGCCGTGGCGGCCAAGCTCCAGGAGATGCTCGGTGAGTAGCGTGACCCCAAACCACCACAAAGGGGTCCTTTGCGGCGGCTTGTTTCGTTGGTTTGTCTCGGTTTGTAACAGTTGTAAGGCCGAAAACGGGCTAGATGTTACAGATTGAGATTATTTAGGTCGATATCGGTCGTTTGTCTCGATCTGTAACATCTAGGGTCGATTTTGCCGAGTTACTGTTACAGATCGAGATTATCTTCTCAGCGGAATTTGAATATCTCGATCTGTAACAGGTGGGCCGAAAAATGGGCTCTAACTGTTACAGATCGAGACGTTTGTGGTAG
>CABRLT010000092.1 GCA_902471785.1 uncultured Collinsella sp. | reverse complement strand
CAAGGCATGACCAAAAGGTCTATGCCTCGCCTTTTTCATGCCAACTTGTACGTTCTGGACGGCGCTCGCTGTCCGTCCTCTGCCTGCGGCGCTTTCCATTGTTGGTGCAGAGGGCGCTTTGCCTACTCTGGTGGGCTTTCGCTGGCTTATGCTCAACCTGCGACGTTTCCATTATTGATACAAAGGCCAGGTTTGTTTGAACCAAAAAGGGGAAGTTGCGGTGGAATAGTTCCTGTTTGGCCGTCTTGAGGGGTTAAACGGGAACTATTTCACCGCAACTTATCGATGGCGTGTTTGGTTGGTGCCAGTTGATTGCTTGGGCGTTGGGGAGGGTCTGCTCCGTTATAATCGCCTAGAACATTAATTGGAAACGGGACGGGAGCCATACATGCGCCAGGGTTTCGACAACGCGAAGTATATCGAGCTGCAGGCTGCTCACATTAAGGAGCGCATCTCGCAGTTTGGTGGCAAGCTCTATTTGGAGTTTGGCGGTAAGCTGTTCGATGACTATCATGCGAGCCGCGTGCTGCCGGGTTTTGAACCGGACAGCAAGTTCCGCATGCTCAAGAGCATCGCCGACGATGTCGAGGTTATCATCGCGATCAACGCGAACCACATCGAGAAAAACAAGGCTCGTGGTGACCTCGGTATTACCTATGACGAGGATGTGCTGCGCCTGGTTGACCTGTTCCGCGGCAACGGCTTTGCCGTCGCGGCTGTGGTCATCACCCAGTATGCCGGCCAGCCTGCTGCCGATGTGTTCCGCAACCGCCTGAACGCGCTCGGTATTCCCGCCAAGCTGCACTATCCCATCGAGGGGTATCCGCACGATGTCGATCTGATCGTGTCCGACGATGGCTACGGCAAGAACGAGTTTGTCGAGACCACGCGTCCGCTCGTTGTCGTGACGGCACCCGGCCCCGGCTCGGGCAAGCTCGCTACTTGCCTCTCGCAGCTGTATCACGAGCATAAGCACGGTACCGCCGCCGGCTATGCCAAGTTCGAGACCTTCCCGGTCTGGAATCTTCCTCTGACGCATCCGGTCAATATTGCCTACGAGGCCGCCACGGCTGACCTCGACGACGCCAATATCATCGATTCGTTCCACCTTGAGGCCTACAACAAGACCACGGTCAACTACAACCGCGACGTCGAGGCCTTCCCGGTAGTCCGTGCCCTGATGGAAAAGATCCTGGGCAAGAGCCCCTACCAGAGCCCTACGGACATGGGCGTCAATATGGTCGGCTTTGCCATCACCGATGACGATGCCTGCCGCGACGCTTCCAAGATGGAGATTGTCCGCCGCTACTTTACCGCGGTCGAAAATGTGCGCCGTACCGGCGTGGGCGATGAGCAAGTCGACCGTCTCAAGATTATTATGAAGAAAGCCGGCATCGATAAGAACTACTCACCGGCGCGCTCGGCGGCCCTCACCAGGGAGCAGCTGACGGGTGGTCCCGTGGGTGCCATGGTCATGCCCGATGGCTCCGTGGTGACCGGTAAGACCTCCACGCGCCTGGGCGCCGCAAGTTCGCTCATTATGAACGCCCTCAAGCATGTCTCGGGCGTCGACCTTGAGCTCGAGGTCATTAGCGATGAGGCGATCGAGCCCATCAGCAAGCTCAAGACGCATTTCCTGGGAAGCAAAAACCCGCGCCTCCACACCGACGAGACGCTTATGGCGCTGTCGATCACCTCGGCCACGAGTGAGACGGCCGCTCGCGTCCTTTCGGGCCTGGAGCAGCTGCGCGGTTGCGATGCCTTCTTTAGCGTGATCATCTCGCCGACGGACGAGACGGTACTGCGCAAACTGGGTATCAACGTGTGCTGCGAGCCCAAGTTTGAGCGCCGCGGTTTCTTCCATCGCTAAGTTTGAAGCACCGCGGTAATTGCATTGCATTTTGGCCGTATCGGGTTAGCGCCCGGTACGGCTTTTTGATCAATAAAGCGCCTATTTCGGCGAAAAATAGCTGTTTACCTGCCTAGAAACAATTTGAGCGGTATACAATAACCGTAACTGTTTCATCCTTAGCGGGATGCCGCATGATGGATATTACCTGCCATCGTGAGGTGTGTCGGTCGCGCACGGCGCGTTAGATGCTCGTGCTCGGTTTGAGGAGGCTGCTATGGCGGGCAAGGGTCGTGCGAGTGTCAACGATATGAAGCGTGTCGAGGTGCTGGTGTTGATGGAGATCGACCAGCAAACCGAAGACAATGGCGGGCCGTATGGTTTCTCGCGCAAAACGCTTGCCGAGCGCGTGGGGGTTTCGCCGTATCGTGCCCGCGCCGCAATCGATCGCTTGGATTCCGAAGGCATGATTGATGTCGTCTCGCGTTATAGCGACGACGGCGGTCAGCTTGCAAATGGCATTTGCCTCACCGAACGTGGCGAGTGGTATCTTGAGGGCGTCCGTACCGGCATGCTCGTTCAAGAAATGCTTGAGGACGAGGTTGCTGATCGATAGCAGCATGTAACCCTTGCCACAGCGACGCCGCCTGGGAAACCGGGCGGCGTTTTGTTTCAAGATTGAGAAATGCAATCGCACGCGAGAAAAATTGCGAACGGTCCGCGGCGCGAGTATTACAATGAAGACCCGTAAGATGTGGATAAACAACTTCTACGGGAAGCGCAGGTAACTCAATATGACCAAGCATGTGTTCGTAACCGGTGGCGTGGTTTCGTCTCTGGGCAAGGGTATCACCGCGGCCTCGCTGGGCCGTCTGCTCAAGTCGCGTGGCTACAAAGTAACGATGCAGAAGGCCGACCCGTATCTGAACGTCGACCCCGGTACCATGAGCCCCTTCCAGCATGGTGAGGTCTTCGTTACCGAGGATGGTTACGAGTCCGACCTGGACCTGGGTCATTACGAGCGCTTTATTGATGAGAACCTGACCCGCGATTCCAACTTTACGACCGGCGCCATCTATAAGAGCTTGATCGCCCGCGAGCGTCGCGGCGACTTTTTGGGCGGTACCGTGCAGGTGATTCCTCACGTCACCAATGCCATTAAGGACAAGTTCCGCCGCATCGAGGAGCAGACCGGCTCCGATGTAGTCATCACCGAGCTGGGCGGCACGATCGGCGACATCGAGTCCCAACCGTTTGTCGAGGCCATCCGTCAGTACCGCAAGGAGGCCGGCCCCGAGAACGTCTGCTACATCCACGTGTCGCTCGTTCCCTATATCGCCGCCGCCCACGAGGTCAAGACCAAGCCCACGCAGCATTCCGTCAAGGAGCTCCGCAGCTTTGGCATCCAGCCCGATATCATCGTGCTGCGCTCCGACCACCATATCGATGACGCTATCCGCGGAAAGATCGCAAGCTTCTGCGACGTCGACACCGATTGTGTCTTTACCAACGAGGACTGCGCGAGCATTTACGATGTTCCGCAGCTGCTTGCCGAGCAGGACTTTGACCTGCGCATTTGCGAGCGCCTGGGTCTGGACCCGCGTGAGCGCGACATGAGCGAGTGGAACGAGTTCCTGCGCAAACAGAATCACGCCAACCATCACGCCGACAAGGTGAAGATCGCCGTCGTGGGTAAGTACACGCAGCTGCCCGATGCGTACCTGTCGGTTATCGAGGCCCTGCACCATGCGGGCGTCTTCTACGATCGCCATGTGGACGTCCAGCTAGTCGACGGCGAGAGCCTCGACGAGCAGAATGTCTCCGAGGTTCTGGGCGACGCCTCGGGCATCCTGGTCCCCGGCGGCTTTGGCAAGCGCGCCCTGGAGGGCAAGATCCTCGCGGCCGAGTTTGCCCGTGAGCACAAGATTCCGTATCTGGGCATTTGCCTGGGTATGCAGGTGGCCGTGTGCGAGTTCGCCCGCAACGTCGTCGGCCTTGCCGGCGCCAGCTCCTCCGAGTTCGATCCGGACGGCCCGTTTAGCGTCATCGATCTGATGAGCTCGCAGGAGGACGTGACCGAGAAGGGCGGCACCATGCGCCTGGGCGCCTATCCGTGCAAGCTCGCCGCCGATACCCTTGCTCGCGAGGCATATGGCGAGGAGCTCGTCTACGAGCGTCACCGTCATCGCTTTGAGTTCAACAACGCCTTCCGTGACCAGCTCGAGGACGCCGGCTTGGTTATCTCGGGTCTGTCGCCCGACGAGCGCCTGGTCGAGATGGTCGAGCTGCCGCGCGACGTGCATCCGTGGTATGTGGCAACCCAGGCTCATCCCGAGTTCAAGAGCCGCCCGACCAACCCGCAGCCGCTGTTCCGCGAGTTCGTGCGCGCTTCGATCGGCCAGCACGAGGGTGTCGACCGTCTGCAGGTGACGCCCATGAACCTCGCTACGGACTAAGGGTGCCGGCGAATAAGGAACATACCGAAGCTACTCCCTCGTCGCTCGCCGTGGCGGCGGGGGAGTATCTCGATTACCTCGCGGTCGAGCGGGGTTTGGCGCGCAACACGATTGCGGCCTATCGTCGTGACCTGACGACGTACTGCGCCTATCTGGAGCGGGCGGGTATTGTGTCTTTTGAAGAGGTGACCCGTCAGGTCGTGGAGGGCTTTGTTGCCGACCGTCGCGATGGGGGCTATTCCGATGCCTCGGTGGAGCGTGCGCTTGCGGCCGTGAAGGGCCTGCATGCCTTTTTGGTGCGCGATGGGGCTGTGGCCCAAAATCCAACGGCGGCGTTGCGCCTGCCTAAAAAGGCTGAGCGTTTGCCGGAGTATCTATCGGTGGAGGATGTCTCGGCGCTGCTCGATCAAGACTTCCCCGAGGGCGAGATGGGCTTGCGCGACCATGCCATCTTGGAAGTGCTCTACGGATGCGGTTTACGTGTGAGCGAGTTGGTGGGGCTCGATGTGGGCGATATCCATATCGACGATGGCTTTGTGCTCGTTCGCGGTAAGGGCTCAAAGGAACGCCTGTCACCGCTGGTGGGAAGCGCGGCGCGAGCTCTGACGCTCTATGTAACTGAGGGGCGTTCTCGCTTGGCGGCTCATGCCCGCGGAACCGAGACCTCGGCGGTCTTTTTAAATAAGAACGGCCGCCGTCTGTCGCGCCAGGGCATTCATGCCATCTGTGAGCGCTACGGGCGCCAGGTGGGGCTGGTGGGACTCCATCCCCACACGCTGCGTCACTCCTTTGCCACCCATATGCTTGCGGGCGGCGCAGACCTCCGTGTGCTACAGGAGATCTTGGGACATGCCGATATATCGACCACGCAGGTCTACACGCATGTCGACCGAACGCAACTGACCGAGGTCTATCTGGCGGCGCATCCGCTAGCACATCGCTAGCACCTCGCTGACCTGCATATTTATAAATATTAAATGGGACGGGCCCCAGATTGCCGAGACGCACTTTTGCGCGCATGGGCAATCTGAGGCCCGTCCCATTTTTCGCCAGACACCGACGCGGTGGTGGGCCGTGTGTACCGTGGGCGGGGGAGTTTGGGGGCGATGTGAACGGCGTGTAAAGGGACGTAAAAATCGCCTCAAGGTCAACTTGAAGGTTGAGGTTCGCGGGCGTGGTTCTACAGGTGGCATCACGCCTTTGCTGCAAACACAACATATTGTGTTTTCGAACATATGCTCGGGGGTGTTTTACAACATATTGA
>CABRLT010000091.1 GCA_902471785.1 uncultured Collinsella sp. | reverse complement strand
CGCTCGACATCGTCGGCGACGGCGTTGTACTTGGCCTGAATGGTGCGGTACACCAGGTCCTCGTGGTCCACGCGCTGCACGGGCTTGTTGGAGGGGATGACCTCGACGGGTAGCTTGTAGATCTCGCGGAACTCGGCATCCTCGGTAAGTGCCGTGCCGGTCATGCCGGAGAGCTTGTCATACAGACGGAAGTAGTTCTGCAGGGTGATGGTGGCCAGGGTCTGGTTCTCCTCGCGTACGAGCACGCCCTCTTTGGCCTCGATGGCCTGGTGCAGGCCCTCAGAATAGCGGCGGCCTTCCATAATGCGGCCTGTGAACTCGTCGACGATCTTGACCTCGCCGTTGGTGACCACATACTGCTTGTCGCGGTGGAACATGTACTGGGCCTTCAGCGCCTGTTGCAGGTGGTTGACCAGCTGACCCGAAAGGTCGGCGTAGATGTCATCGATACCCAGGCGGCGCTCGATTTTCTTAAGGCCGCGCTCGGTGGCGGCAATGGTGTGCTTGGCCTCGTCCATGACGTAGTCGCCCGTGGGTTCAACGTCCTCGGTGGCGGTAAGCATGTCGTGCGACACGTCCTCGCCGCGCTCAAGGCCACGCACGGCACGCGCGAAGTCCTTGTAGGTACTGGCGGACTTGGTGCCAGCGCCCGAGATGATCAGCGGGGTGCGGGCCTCATCGATCAGGATGGAGTCAACCTCGTCGACGATGGCGTAGTTGTGGCCGCGCTGCACGCGCTGCTCGGGACGGGTAACCATGTTGTCGCGCAGGTAATCAAAGCCGAACTCGGAGTTGGTGCCGTAGGTGACGTCGGCCTGGTAGGCCGGGCGCTTGAGCTCGAGCGGCATGTTGTTCTGGAGCAGACCGACGGTCATACCCAGGTACTTATAGATGCGGCCCATCCACTCGGAGTCACGCTTGGCAAGGTAATCATTGACAGTAACGACGTGCACGCCCTTGCCGGCGATAGCGTTGAGGTAGCCGGCCAAGGTGGAGACGAGCGTCTTGCCCTCGCCGGTCTTCATCTCGGCAATATGACCCTCATGAAGCGCCATGGCGCCGATGAGCTGTACGTCAAAGTGACGCATGCCCGTGATGCGCTTGGAAGCCTCGCGCACAGTGGCAAAAGCCTCGGGAAGCATGTCGTCGAGCGACTCGCCGTTGGCGTAACGCTCGCGGAACTTATCGGTCTGGGCGCGGAGTTCCTCCTCGGTCATCTTCTCAAACTGGGGCTCAAGACCGTTGATCTGGTCAACGATCTTGTAGTAGCGCTTAAGGTCCTTATCGGATCCAAAGGACAGCAGCTTTGACATGAATCCCATGTGGTTTTCCTTTTTGGCCATCGCCCACGCCGTGCAGCTGCGGGCGAGTTAAACACAGATGATTGTACTTTAGCCAAACAAGGCGCGGCCTATACGGTCGACCTCGACCGCCACGTAATAACTACGACCAACCTGCACAATGGGACAGGTTAATTTTGACAGGTTTTATCTGGGCAAACGCCGCCTCTCTGCCATTTGGTGCAATGGGGGCAGGTTGGTTTGCACCAATAAAAAGAAAAGGACCGCGCACCCAAACGGATGCACGGCCCTTATGCCATGAATGCGAGTGATTCCGCGGCGAGCTATTTACTCAGCAGCCTCGGTGGTCTCGGCCTCGGCAGCGGCCTCCTCGACGGGAGCCTCTGCGGGAGCCTCGGCGGCCTGCTTGGCAGCCTCCTCGGCAAACTTAGCAGCACGCTTAGCCTTCTCGGCAGCCTTAGCCTCAGCGGCGGCCTTGCGAGCGGCCTCGGCCTCAGCAGCCTTGGCAGCCTTGGCAGCCTTGGCCTCCTCAGCCTTCTTGAGCTGGGCGGCAGCGGCGCCACCGAACTTGTCGGCGAAGCGCTGGACGCGTCCACCGGTGTCGACGAACTTCTGCTGGCCGGTGTAGAACGGGTGGCACTCGTTGCAAAGCTCGACCTTCATCTCAGACACGGTAGCGTGCGTCTTGAAGGTGTTGCCGCAGGAGCACGTCACCGTGCACTCGACATACTGGGGATGGATACCCTGCTTCATGGTAGGACTCCTTATTGGTCAGGCGCTGGTTACCGATCAGCGCATAAGGCGTCTTGGTTTCCGACCAAGACAACAAACTTGGCTATGGTACCACGGCGTCGCGCGTCCCACAAAAGGTTCACGGTCTTTGTGCAGGGCGGCGTGGCCAACCGCAGCGAGCACGCACCCCGACGAGCCTTCACCCATGTTGCAGACGTGTAACGCCGCAGTAAGCACACCCCTTTTGGCGCCAGACAGGTACAATGATGAACACTGTACCGTAGCGGAGCGCCCCGCGCGCGCCGCAATCACGCGAAAGGGTTTCCCATGGCCGAGATCTCGTCCTCCCGTATCGTCATCACCGTCCTTGGCAAGAACCGCCCCGGCATCGTCGCCGGCGTCACCCGTGTCCTAGGCGAGGCCAACGTCGACATCCGCGACATCACGCAGTCCATTATCGAGGACATCTTCACCATGACCATGCTGGCCGACACCGCCGAGTCCAAGCTCGACTTCGCCGAGCTGCAGAAGGCGCTGGCCGAGGCCGGCGAGCTTTCGGGCGTCAACGTGTCCATTCAGCGTGAGGACGTCTTTAACTTTATGTATCGCCTGTAGCGAACAGGCCGCTCGGGGCAGCTTGACGTCATATCGTCCAAGCGCGCGGCCCCAAAGCGAACCGGAGAGGAGCGCGCATGGCCTACGACGCCAAGAAAATCTACTATCGCTTCGACGACCACCTGAGCCGCCTGGTTCTGGATTACGAGGCGAGCCGTCAGATTTCGCCCGAAAGCGAAAACCTCTACCACGGCCTGCCGACCGCCCCATACGACGAGGGCCTGTTCGTAGAGCACAACGTCAAGCGCGGCCTGCGCAATGCCGACGGCTCGGGCGTGGTCGCGGGCCTTACCCGCATCTCGGACGTGCACGGCTACAACAAGGTCGACGGCAAAGTCGTGCCCGACCAGGGCAAGCTTACGCTGCGCGGCTATAGCATCGAGGACCTGGTCAACAACGCCCAGGCCGAGGATCGCTATGGCTACGAAGAGGTCGCCTACCTGCTCATCACGGGCTCTCTGCCCACCAAGGAAGAGCTTGACGGTTTTTGCGAACGTCTGGGCGCTTTTAGGCACCTGAGCGACGAGTACGTCCGCGAGTTCCCCATGACCACGGTGTCGTCGAGCATCATGAATGTGCTTCAGCGCGCCGTGCTGCTGCTCTACGCCTTCGACGCCGAGCCCGACGCCATTACACCCGAGCACGAAATCGACGTCGCCATCTCCATGCTCGCCCGTCTCCCCCGTATCGCCGCCTTCGCGCATATGGCCTCGGTCGCCAAGCGCCGCGGCTCCGAGGTTCATGTACCGCACCCCACACCCGGCCTTTCCACCGCCGAGACCATCCTGCAGGTGCTGCGCGGCGGCATGGCATTCACCCGCGACGAGGCCATGCTGCTCGACGTGATGCTCATGCTGCATGCCGAGCACGGCGGCGGCAACAACTCCACGTTCGCCTGCCGCGTGCTGTCCTCTTCGGCCACCGACCCGTATTCTGCCTACGCCGCAGCTATCGGCTCGCTCAAGGGTCCGCGCCACGGCGGCGCCAACGCTAAAGTCGTGTCCATGCACGAGGACATCCGCGCGCATGTTTCCAACTGGGAAAACGAGGACGAGGTCGCAACCTATCTGGGCAAGATTCTCGACAAGCAGGCCTTCGACGGCACGGGCCTCATCTACGGTATGGGCCACGCCGTCTACACGCTGAGCGACCCGCGCGCCGAGGTGTGCCGCCGTTACGCGCGCACGCTTGCCGCCAAGAAGGACCTGGGCGATGAGTTCGCGCTCATCGAGCGCATCGAGCGCCTGGCCCCGCAAGTGATGCGCGATCACGGCATGACCAAGCCTATCTGCGCCAACATCGACCTGTACACAGGCTTTATCTACAAGATGCTCGGCGTGCCCGAGACGCTCTTTACGCCGCTGTTCGCCGTTGCCCGCATGGCCGGCTGGTCGGCGCACCGCATGGAAGAGCTCTTCTGCGCGCATCGCATCATCCGTCCCGCGTATCGCCCGGTTATCGAGCCGCTGGAGTACAAGCCGCTCGCCGACCGCTAGGACGCGGACCGTTATAGAACCCAAGCGTGGCCAGGGACCCAAGCCCTCGGCCACGCTTTTTATGCCAGTAGAAAGGGCTGCATCAAATGATTGTGTTTTCCGATATGGATGGGACGCTGCTGACGAGCGATAAGCAGATGAGCGATGCCACCTGGACAATGCTCGACGAGCTCGCACGTCGTGGCATCGAGTTTGTTCCCTGCACGGGGCGTCCGCTGTCGGGCATCTTTGAGCCCATTCTCGCCCATCCCGCCGTGCACTACGCAGTCTGCGCCAACGGCGCCAGCGTCTGGCAGCTCGACGACGATGTGCCCACCGACGCCTCGCGCGCCACGTGCATCTTGAGCCGTCCGCTCGATTGCGGCATTGCCCACCGCATCCATCGCATTGCCGCCGGCCACGATGTGACCTTCGATATCTTCGCGGATGGACAGTGTTTCCTCCCCCGTTCGCTTTACGGGCGCCTAGATGAGTTCTGCGGCGGCGATCCCCACATCGCGGCTTCGCTCAAGCGCACACGAACACCGATCGACATGGATATCGACAGCAAGATCGACGAGGTCGAGACGCTCGAACGCATCGCCATGTACTGGCACGACCCGGCCGATCGCGACGCCATCGCCGCGGCGCTCGATACGCTCGGCGGCATTGAGGTCACGCGTTCGTACGCCATGAATATCGAGGTCATGGGCGAGGGCGCCACCAAGGGAACGGCCCTCACGTGGCTATGCGAGCACCTGGGCGAGCGTCTCGTCGACACCTGGGCCTTCGGCGACAACATCAACGACATCCCCATGCTGCAGGCAGCGGGCCATGGCATGGCCATGATCAACGCCGAGCCCGAAGACCGCGAGGCCGCCGACGCCATCACCGAATACGACAACGACCACGACGGCGTCGCCCGCACCATCATGGCCGCCCTCGCCTAGTCACTGGGGACGTTCTTAAACGACTAGTCACTGGGGACACTCTTCGCAAAAAGCTGCAAGGACTGTCCCCCACTGCCGGCAGAAAAAGAACGTCCCCATCTGCCGGATTAGGAGAGACTCTCCAGCACGCGACGGAGCTCCTGCTGGACGGCGTGGTCGCGATTACAACCCACCACGCGATCGGCCACTGCCTTGAGCGCGGGGCGCGCGTTTTCCATCGCGCAGCCCGTGCCGACAAAGCGAATGATCTCGTAGTCGTTCATCGAGTCGCCAAACGCCATAACCTCGTCGCGTTCGACTCCATAGTGCTCCATGAGCTGTGCGATGCCCGAGGCCTTCGACACGCCGGGCTGCATGGCATCGATCCACGCGTTGCCCGAAGGCGCAAAAGTAAAGAGCTGACCAAGTTCGCGCTGTAGCACGTACGCACTGTCCATAACCGCACTGTCGTCGCAAAAGATACTCGCTTTGATGATATTTACGCTGGGATCGGGCAGCTCC
>CABRLT010000090.1 GCA_902471785.1 uncultured Collinsella sp. | reverse complement strand
TGACCTGTAACACCCAGGCCCAATCTCCATCCCTAGTTGTTACAGATCAAGACATTTCGGCAATCCCCTTTCACCGTCCCATTCAAATACAACAATCTTGTTAGTCTTGGTTAACTTTTTAGCCTAAAACGGGTATCCTTTGCGGCGTCAAACAAACGGCACGCAGGAGCGCACCATGCTCAACCATCTCAAACAACACTTTGGCTCCCGACGCACCGGTGGTCACGGAGGCCTAGACATTGCGCGGCATATCGGCCCCGGGCTGCTCGTGACCGTCGGCTTTATCGACCCGGGCAACTGGGCCTCCAATATGGCCGCGGGCTCGCAGTTTGGCTACGCGCTGCTGTGGATCGTCACGCTGTCCACGATTATGCTCATTGTGCTGCAGCACAACGCGGCACACCTGGGTATCGCCACGGGCGCCTGTCTTGCCGAGGCCACGACACGTTACCTCCCCCGCTTCGTGGGACGCGCGGTGCTCGCCAGTGCTTATCTCGCGACCATCGCCACCGCCATGGCCGAAGTCCTGGGTGGCGCGATTGCCCTTCAAATGCTCTTTGGGCTGCCCGTGCGTGCGGGCTGCATCATCGTGGCGGCAGTATCGATGGCGATGCTCATGACGAGCTCCTACAAGCGCGCCGAGCGGTGGATCATCGCCTTCGTAGGCGTGGTAGGACTCTCGTTTTTGGCCGAGCTTGCGCTGGTCAAGGTCGACTGGCCGCAGGCCGCCGCAAGCTGGATCACGCCCAGTATGCCCACCGGCTCGGCCGCGATTATCGTAAGTGTCCTGGGAGCGGTCGTTATGCCCCACAACCTCTTCCTGCACTCCGAGGTCATCCAATCCATGCACTTCGAAGGCCAAGGCGAGCAGGTTATCGAGGAACGTCTGCGCTACGAGCTCTTCGACACGCTCTTTTCGATGGGCGTGGGCTGGGCAATCAACTCGGCCATGGTCATCCTGGCCGCAACGACCTTCTTTGCGCACGGCATTGTCGTAGACGACCTCGCCGTCGCAGCGACCACGCTCTCCCCCATCTTAGGCCCGGCGAGCTCGACCATCTTTGCGGTAGCGCTGCTGTTCGCGGGACTATCGAGCAGCGTGACAGCGGGCATGGCGGCGGGAACCATCACCGCGGGCATGTTCGACGAGGAATGCGACATCCACGACCGACATTCCTCGATCGGGGTGGCGGTATGTTTCGTCGGCGCAGTGGCGGCGTGCCTGGTCGTCCCGAATCCTTTTGAGGGTCTCATTTGGAGTCAGGCACTGCTGTCGCTTCAGCTGCCGATTACGGTTTTTGTGCTCATACGGCTCACCAGCTCACGCCGCGTCATGGGCAAATATGCCAACTCGCGCCCGCTCAACGCGCTGCTCGTAGGGATCGGTGGCATCGTGACGATTCTCGATGTCGTGCTACTAACGGGGATGTAGTGGGATGGGGCACCTACCCAGGCAAACGTCTCGACCTGTAACATCTAGACCCGTTTTTGATGTCTAGATGTTACAGATTGAGATCATTCCGAGGGACAGCTCCGTTTGTCTAAATCTGTAACACGTAGGCCCCGTTTTCACTGCTAGATGTTACAGATTGAGACAAACAGTCGGCCGGACTCATGACAGACAGGATCGGCTAACAGCAGCCGTGATCCCTTGGGGGGCGGAAGAAAAGGGCCCCGGCCGGGATGACCGACCGGGGCCCTTGGACAGAGCTATGTATTGCTGCAAGTCGTGTGCCTGCGAGCTACTCCTCGACGAGCTCAAACTGATCGGGACCGACGCCGCACACCGGGCACACGTAGTCCTCGGGCAGCTCGGGCGTATCGACCTCAACCTCGTAACCGCAAACGACGCACACGAACTTATACGTCTTCTTCTCCTCAGCCATGATGTTCTCCTCTCGAACGCGACTGGTGATGTACTTCGCTTATTAGTATATGTTCTCAATAATATAATGCAAGTGTTTTTAAAACATTTCTAGCCTTGATACGAGGACGCCTTCGGAGGCGTCTTGCCCTTCAAGACCTTGTGGTAGTAGTCGTAGGTCAACGGCGTCTCGTCGCTCAGGCGCTCGGCATCCTCGACCTCGCCGATAAACAGCAGATGCGTGCCCACATCCACAGTGTCGATCAAACGGCAGCTAAACAGGGCCGCCGCGTGCTCGGGCACATAGGGCATGCCCAGAGCCGTCTCGCGGGTCTCGTATTTAGCAAACTTGTCATAATCGCTGCTGGTGCGGAACCCAAAGTTACCGATGTAGAGCATGTCGGCGGTCTGATCGATCACGGTCAGCGCGAACGCTTTGGCCGATGCGATGACGCCCGAGGTGACGTTGTCCTTATTCACGGTAACCGAGATGCGCGGCGGCATGGACGTCACCTGCACCGCAGTGTTGATGACGCAGCCGGCGCGCAGCCCGTCTGCCGCAGCGCTCACCACGTACAGACCACTCGGCATGGTAAAGAACGCAGTTTTGTCCATAACGATCACTCCCCTAACCCGGGTTGGTACCTTATGGATGTATGTACCCACAAAAAAGGCGGCGCCCATACCGGACGCCACCTTTGAGACATATGTGTCAGAACAGTAAGCAAGATGAGACGCCCGCAGTTGCGGTGAAATAGGGACTGAATAGCCCCTCAAACAGGCAAAACAGTCCGTATTCCACCGCAACTTATACAGAGTGTCTAGCGGTTACGTTCCTTAAGCGCGCGGTCAATCTCGCGCTGGACATCGCGCTTGGCCATATCCTCGCGCTTGTCGTAAAGCTTCTTGCCGCGGCCTAGGCCCAGCAGCAGCTTTACACGGCCGTCGGTATTAAAGTAGAGCTCCAACGGCACCAGCGCATAGCCGCGATTACGTAGCTTACCGTCGAGAAAGTCAATCTCCTTGCGGTGCAGCAGCAGACGACGACGGCGATCAGGGTCGCGGTTCCACACGCCACCATGGCTATAAGGGTGAATATGCAGGCCCACGAGCCAGCACTCGCCGCCACGAATCAGTGCAAAGGTGTCGGTGATCTGGCACGCGCGCTCGCGAATCGACTTGACCTCGGTGCCACTCAGCTCAATGCCGCACTCAAAGGTCTCATCGATAAAGTACTCGTGGTGTGCCGAGCGATTCTTGGAGATGAGCTTGCGCTCGCGCTTACTGGGCATCGCCGGCCTCCTTGGCGCCATCGGCGTTTGAGCCCGCGGCGTCGCGCTTTGCCTTGCGCTCAGCATTGAGCTCGGCGTCGCTCTCGCGCACCAGTTTGATAATCGCCGCGCAGGCCTCCTCGCCTACCAAGTCGCGAGCACGCACCGTCAGGCGCGTCGCCTCCTGCTTGTCGCCGTCGCTTGCAGCATCGGTCGCGCACATAATCAGGCAGATGGCAATCTCGGCCGAAGGCGAGGTCGGCACGCCCTGCAGGGCGAGCTCACCCATCACATGGTCGTCACTCTCGTCCGCGGCATCCGGATAGGTGGTATGGATCTTGTTGAGCAGGCGCGTCGTATGCGCATCATTGGGCGCCAGGCGCAGCGCCAGACGCGCGCAGCCCACGGCAGCCGAAATGTTCTCGGTCTCGGGCTCCAAGAAGTACTGACCCAAATTGGTGTAGGCGCGTGCGGCGCACTTACCGTCGCTCGCGCGCTCCAGCACCGAGAACGAGAGCGATGCCCACTCCTGCTTGTCCTCGAGCGCGCGGAACAGCTCGGCCAAGTCCAAGCGATAGTTGCAGTTCATGGGATCCCAACGCACGGCCTGCATCAGGGCATTCCGAGCACTCACATAATCCTGCTGGCGAATGTAGGCAAACGCCATGTCGGAGTACAGGCGGTCAAAGGGAACCTCGACCTGCACCAGCTCGCGCGGATCCTTCTCCACGCGGCGATAGGCCAGGCGCTCAAACTTGCTGTCGAAGCTAAAGTACTGGCGCTTCTCCTCCGTCTTGCACTCAGCGTCGATATACTCCTCGGCGAGCTCCACCAGACGCTCAAGCAGCGGCGTCGCCGTAGCCAGGTCGCCCTGCGCCAGATAGTTCTCGGCATACGTGATGTCTTCCAAGCTGATAGGCAGGTCCATGACAACTCCTCGGTCCGGGCGGCAGACTCAACGCGCGCCTTAAATATCGGTCAATACACAAAACCCGGGTCTCTTACGAGGCCCGGGCGTTCAATTTTGGTAGCCCGTACCAGATTCGAACTGGTGATCTCCGCCTTGAGAGGGCGGCGTCCTAAACCGCTAGACGAACGGGCCATATGTAGCAAATGCAATGGCTGGGATGGAGGGAGTCGAACCCCCATTGACGGAACCAGAATCCGCTGTCCTGCCATTAGACGACATCCCAATGACTGCATCGCTGCGCTCGGCTGTGCCTTTGCGCAAGAAAGAAATATACGGGAAGTCTCGCCGTGACGCAAGCCCCAATTTTGACTTTTTTGAAATTCAGTCAAATTGGCCTAATTTAGTCCAACCCGTGAAGGACCTGTGAAGCCAACCGCTGCACGCGAAGGGCAAAACGCCGCGAGCGGTAGCCGTCAACCGTTGGCAGATTCTACCGTGAAAACGATAGCACCAGGCAACACAATCGAAGTATCAATGATCGCGTAGATATCGAGGCGCCATGGACGAAGAGCTTGATTACCTATGGGAGACCCTGGGCCTCGAGATCACTGCCGACCTTTGGCCCGAACGGGACAAAATCCATCCCACACTGCGCCCCGCCATCACGGTGATGCAGGCAAAATACCGCCGTGCATCCTTTTTGATCATGCGAGTGTCATGGCACGCGGGACTCCCCGACCTTAAGCGAATCCAGGCAAGCCTCGTCGAGCTGTCCGGTATGCCGACCGTCATATCCGAGGCGCACCTGGAGCAGCGCCAGCGCGAGCGGCTGCAACAGCAGCGGATTCCCTTTATCTGCCCCGGCGTTCAGGCATATCTGCCCTTTATGGACGAGGAGTACTGGAGCGGCAAGCCCAACAAGCACGTAAAGGTCTACGATCCGCACGAATGGGCACAGCTTGAGGATTAGCGCATATGCCCGCCAGCCGGGATAGTGCGCATGCCCGCCAACCGGAAAGCTCATCCCGGAATTTACGTCCAGAACGGGACGCGCTTTCCCCTAGAGGCCCCAAACGGAAACCGTATCCCAGATTTCGCGCTCAAACTGGGATACGGTTTCCGCTAGCCCCTTCAACCGGAAACTGCGTCCCGGAATCCGAGCTCAAAACGGGACGCACTTTCCGCAGCCACTACAGCAGCACCTCGGTCCAGGCCGCTTCCTTAAACCCAGGAATCGCAAAGTCGTCGCCCACCAGCAGCGGACGCTTGACCAGCATGCCATCGGTCGCCAACAGCTCATAGCACTCCCGATCCGTCATGCCCGCATCCAGGCGCGCCTTCAGGCCCAGCTCTCGATATTTCATGCCCGACGAGTTAAAGAAGCGCCGCACCGGCAGCCCCGAACGAGCAATCCAGGTCGCAAGCTCATCAGCCGTGGGATTGTCCAAAACGATATCGCGGTCGATATACTCTACCCCGTGTTCGTCCAGCCATGCCTTGGCCTTCTTACAGGTCGAGCACTTGGGATATTCAACAAACA
>CABRLT010000089.1 GCA_902471785.1 uncultured Collinsella sp. | reverse complement strand
GCATGCCGCGCATCACGACGCGCTTGATAGGGCTGTCCTTTTTAAAGCCCGCCTGATGCATCTCGAACGAACCGCTCGAGTACATGCCATCGGGCGTGGAGCAATCAAAGCAAATGTCCGGGAACGCCTTGAGCAGCTCCTCGGTAACCTGCGGGTCGATGGTCCAGGTTTTGAGCACCTCGCCATGACTGTCGCGCACGATGGAGCCGTTAGAGCAGCAGGCGTCAAGCGCCAGGCCCGTAAAGCCATGCTCGCCGATCGGCAGCGTCGAGCGTCCGGTCGCGGGAACCACATGCAGACCAGCTTCGGTCAGCTCGCGAATGGCACGGCGGATGGTCCCATCTGCCTCGTGCAGGGCGTTCAGCAGCGTTCCGTCTAAGTCACTCGCAAACATCTTGATCATGGGCATGCCCCTCCTTCGTCTGCACGATATTGTAGACGAGAACGGGCACGCCCAAACAATGGCGTCCCGGCGCGACGTGCCACTGCCTCCACAAATTCACGGTGCCCCAGCGCCTTAAGACATTCGCCATAAGCGACTTTTCAGCCGATAAAACAGCGCTGTCATCAACGTCAGCACCGCCAACATTCCTGCGAGTACAATCGCCGGAGTCCATCGATCATATGCGAGCCCGTAAACCAATTGGCCAATAGGCATTGCGCAGGAAAGCGCCATGTAAACGAGTGCCAGCACTTTTCCGCAGAGTTCCTTTGGCGCTGACCGCTGAACGAATGAAACGACTTCAACCGATGTAACGCTTGCCCACGCCATGACCCATGCCGAGCCGGCCGCAAGCGCGACAAACGCAAATTCGTTAGGACCGCTCAGTAGCGTGACAATAATCGGTACGACTCCTAAACAGATCATCGCAACATATCGACATATGCCCTTGAAGGAAAAACGATGCGGCCAAATACCGACCAAACCACTGCCGACAAGACCACCTAAGCCCATAGCCACCTCAATAATCCCAACAAAGGATGACTGCATTCCGAGATGCTTTGCAACAATAACGGGAGCACCAATCGTTAACCCAACTAATGCAAGGTTCAAAATAGCCGCAATCAAAAACACAACGAGCAATGATGAGTTTTGAGACAGGTACCGAATCAACTCCCGAAAATCGTTTCGGTGTGTCGTACGAGTCGCGCCGTCTCCCATCGTTTCAGATGAGGCATTTTGCTTGAGTGCGCCCCCGAACAGCAGGGCTGAAATCGTAAACGTCAACGCCGCGGTTTCGCATAGAGTATCGATACCAAAGCACCCATAGACTGCCGTCCCGACTACAGGCCCCAAGATATTGCTCATCATGATTATCTGCGAGACCAACGCAGTGGCACGCTCAACCTTTTCTTGGCCCGTCATACGCACCGCCTCAATTTGAAGCATCGGTTTCAGCAGCGATTGGATGCCATATTGGACGCAAAGCATTGCTGCCACGACAACCGCAAGAGGCAGCGAACGCTTCATGGGGATAAACAGCAGTGATGCAGCCATCAGAACAATGCCGAGTACCACAAGAACCCCGCGATGTCTTCCCCGATCCGCCAAAATCCCGCCAACCGGAGTCGCGAGCACGCCCGGTATGAACGCTATCGCCGCGACGGCGCCATATAACGTTGAGGAGCCGCTGCAATCGAACAAGTAAAGCGGACACGCAAAGCACAGTGCCGACAGCATCGAATACGCACACAGCTGTGCAACAAGAAGACCAAATAGCCTGATAGATCGCACTGTTTTTGGCGCCAATGAAACGCTAATTCTTCGCATCCCAGCCATAAGCCTGCCCCCAAATACATACTGTCAGTATGTATTTAATGACTTGAAAAGGGCAGCCGTGGCTACCCTCACAAATCAATTACATACCGTTGGTATCTATATTACCACCCGACACGGTTCCATACGTCCCAAATCTGGGCCGTTGTCTGGAGCACTTCATTACCCAAATCAAGCCCCACCGCGGCCGCCATCTGCGCCAAACATTGTGCGCGAGCGAGCATTCGCTCCTTGGGCTCGAGCGGACGGAACAATGGCAGCAGCCAAAGATTCGCTAACAACGATACGGCCTCCGCTGCTTCGCGCGGGCATTCGCACGCAATGGAGCCGTCGGCGATGCCCTCCTCGATTACTGGCAAGAGATTGCCATCGGCCGACTCGTCAAACGAACCTTGGTACTGCATCGCCAGCAGCCGCGAGCTTTTTACCGGATCTGCCGCAGGATGCATGCGTGCCCATAGCTCAATTTGTGGAACGATAGACTCGGGCGCGTACAGTCGCTTGAGCTTTTGGGCTCCGGTCATATTGCCGATACCAAGCGTTGAGCGACGTTGCTCAACAATCGGAGCCATTGCTCGATCAAAAGCGGCGTTGAAAATCTCCTCTTTGCTCTTAAAGTGATGATAGACAGCGCCCTTGGTCATGCCATCGAGGCGGTCGACGATATCTTGAATGCTCGTCCCCTCATAACCCTGTGCGCAGAATAGCTCCAGCGCCGCGTCGAGAATCTTCGCGACCGTCTCCTCGGGATATTTATTACGCCCCATAATCTGTCCATCCGCAACGCAAGTCTTGTGCCTCATTGCAGTATTTTAACGTTGCGGATGGCAAACGGTCGGCCCTACACCGCGGCGGGGCCGTGTTCGCCGGTACGGATGCGGATGACCTCCTCGACCGGCTCGACCCAGATCTTGCCGTCGCCGACGGCGCCGGTGCGGGCGGCGTTGCAGATGATGTCGACAATTCCGTCGACATGCTCATCGGCACAGATAAGAGTGAACTGCACCTTAGGAATTGTGTTGACAAGCAACTCGTTGCCGCGCACGTATTCCTTCCAGCCATGCTGTGAGCCGCAGCCCTGCACCTGGTTGATAGTCATACCGCGAACATCGGCAGCAAACAGCGCGTCTTTAAGAACCTCAAGCTTCTCAGCACGAACGATCGCCGTAATTTTCTTCATAGTAAATTCCTCTCTTTATCAAAGAAATGAATTGCCATTCAATGACGCGGGTTTCCCAGGTGCCGCAGACCAACCTTGTAGATCAGATAAGTGCAACTAACAGGTCTTAGCAGGTTTCCCAAGTGCCGCAGATCGGCCTGAAAGAGGAGTGCCGCGTACTTAAGGTACGCAAACGACGATTGAAGGCCGAGGTGCGGTGCTTGGGGAAGCTGCTAATCGAGTCCGGAGAACGAAGGGTAGGCGCTCTCGCCGTGCTGACTCGCATCCAGGCCCAGTGCCTCGTCAGCCTCGTCCACACGCAGGCTGCCGTGGAACAGCGCCTTGACCACCGCGGCGATCACCAAATCGAGTACCAGCACAAGAGCGACCGTCACCACAATACCCAAAATCTGCGAGATGAGCAGAGACACGTCACCCGTGTAGAACAGGCCGCCCTTACCGGTCCACGAAAGCTCCGGCACGCAGAACAGGCCCGTGAGCACGCCGCCCAGGATACCGCCGATGCCGTGGCAACCGAACGCGTCGAGCGCGTCGTCGTAGCCGAACTTGGTCTTAAGATGGCTGATGGCCAGGTAGCAGACAGGCGAGACGATCAGGCCCATGACCAGCGCCGCCCACGGCTCGACAAAGCCCGCACCCGGCGTGACCACCACAAGGCCCGCAACCAGACCGGTGCTGGCACCCACCAGCGTGGGGCGGCCGGTATGCACGCGCTCGACGGCAAGCCACGAGACCATGCCCGCCGCGCTGGCCGTCACGGTGTTGAGGATGGCGAGCGCCGCCACGGCGTCGGCCTTAAACTCGCTGCCGCCGTTAAAGCCAAACCAGCCAAACCAAAGCAGCCCGGCGCCCAGCGCCACAAACGGCACGTTATGCGGACGATAGCTCACCATGCCAAAGCCGCGACGACGGCCAAGCATTAAGCAAAGAACCAGACCCGTGAGACCGGACGAGATGTGCACCACATCGCCACCGGCAAAGTCGAGCGCGCCGATAATGTCGCCGATAAAGGAGCCCTCGCCGCCCCAGACCATGTGGGCGAGCGGCGCATAGACCACGAGCAGCCAAATGCCAAGGAAGGCCGTCATGGCACCAAACTTAACGCGGCCGGCCAGGCTACCCGTGACGATAGCAGCCGTGATCATGGCAAACGCCATCTGGAAGGCGATGTTGATAATCTCCGGGTAGACGGCGCCGTCCGACGCGGTGCCCTCAGCCGCCTGCAGCACCTGGTTGAGCACCGGCAAGCACAGCAGCTGGTCAAAGCCTCCAATAAACGGGCTGGAACCGTCGCCGCCGTAGGCCAGCGACCAGCCGGCAACAATCCACAGCACACCAACCAGACCAATGGCGCCAAAGCACATGAGCATGGTATTGATAACATTTTTGCGCCTAGACAGACCACCATAGAAAAACGCCAGACCCGGTGTCATTAAAAACACGAGCATGGTGCAGATGAGCATAAACGTTGTCGATCCCGTATCGTACATTCGCTCCCCCTTGATCGCATGAACCTTGTCGGCGCCCATAATGCGGCCGAGGGGCAACTGGTGTAGATCAGATACGGCGTTGTTAAACGCTGCGTTGTCGAATGGAAACGGTGCCGCAATCTTGGAAACGGCGCGGCAACGGACGAGAAACGACCGGGAAATACGCGAGCAAGGGAGCCGCGAGCGCGCCCGTCCCGACTAGTGCCGGAACAGCTCGCGAGCTCGGTCGCGGAGGTCGGTAGCGCGGATGACGCCCTCGTAGCGGTTGATGCGCAAGCGCGGGAAGGCATTGAAAAAGCGCAGGTCACGACGACTGAGTGACACACTCGGTACCGGACGGCTTATGCGCTTGCCGGCAAGGCGACGACTGAGCGACGGACGCGGCATGCTCGGCGCGGCATCGGCCACGCGGCGGGCAGCGAGCGCCAGGCCGCGAGCACCATCCGCGATAAACGTCGGCATCGAAGCCTTCTCGCGCAGGGCATCGAGCGTCGCGTCGCCCAACTCCGCCAGCCACGCGTTAACGGCACGGCTGCGGATATGCGTCTGTGCCACCGAGTCGATCGCCGAATCGGGAATACGTTCGAGCATGGAGTCGGACGCATCGGCAAGCGACTCGTTGATGCGGTCGGCAAGGTCGGCGCGCACACGCTCCAACTGATCGGACAGACGCCGCCAGCTCGCCAACGAGCACACCGCGTCGACCATCATCGCGACCGCGACGATAAAGGAGGACAGCCGCACAATCAGCACCGGCAGATGACCAAGCAGCCCCAGCAATGCCGGCTCCACTAAACGGCAAATGCACAGCGCACCCAGGCCAAACGCGCATGCCCAGTACAGGCAGATACGTCCGTGCAGGTTAAACGGCAGGTGCGAATAGTCCCAAAAGCGAGCGCCCGTTGTTTTTTCCAACAGCACGCCTACGCTGTACTCAATCACGCTGCAAACGAGCGCTGCAGCGACAAACTGGCTCGAGGCATCCGGAATCCCGCGCAACAGCAGCCAGCAGGCAATGCCGCCCACACCATAGATAGGACAACACGGCCCCAGCAAAAAGCCACTGTTGGCAAATCGTCCGTGATTGAGCATGGCGCATACTGTCGACTCCCATACCCAACCGCAAAACCCGTAAAAGGCAAACGAGAGCACCAGTGCCGAGAGTGGGCAGGCGGCAAGCGTCGC
>CABRLT010000088.1 GCA_902471785.1 uncultured Collinsella sp. | reverse complement strand
GGTTTTGGCGTTTGCGCAGATAAAACCTACCAAAATAAACCTGTCCCTTTTTGGCAGGTTTTAGCTTAGCAGCATGCGGTCGTTGGCGAGCTCGCCGCCCGAGACCTCCTCGAACTTCTGCAGCAGGTCGGCCACGGTGAGCGACTTCTTCTCGTCGCCGGCCACGTCGTAGATCACATGGCCCTCGTGCATCATGATCAGACGGTTGCCCAGACGGATGGCGTCGTTCATGTTGTGCGTGACCATGAGCGTGGTCAGGTGGTTCTCGTCGACGATCTCCTCGGTCAGGTTGAGCACCTTAGAGGCCGTCTTGGGGTCGAGGGCCGCGGTGTGCTCGTCGAGCAGCAGCAGGCGCGGCCTGGTGAGCGTGGCCATCAGCAGGGTGAGTGCCTGGCGCTGGCCGCCCGAGAGCAGGCCGACCTTGGCGTTGAGACGCGTGTCCAGACCAAGGTCCAGGCGCTTGAGCAGCTCAACGTACTCATCTTTCTCGGCCTTGGTGACGCCCCACGAAAGGCCGCGACGCTGGCCGCGACGCTTGGCGAGGGCCAGGTTCTCGGCGATCTGCATGTCGGCAGCGGTACCGCGCATGGGGTCCTGAAACACGCGGCCCAGGTACTTGGCGCGCTGCGACTCGCTCAGGCGCGAGATGTCGGTGCCGTCGAGCTCAATAACGCCCGAATCGAGCGGGTACACGCCGGCGATCATGTTGAGCAGCGTGGACTTGCCGGCGCCGTTGCCGCCGATCACGGTTACAAAGTCGCCGTCATTCAGGGTGAGGTCGACGCCGGTGAGCGCGCGCTTCTCGGTGACGGTGCCCTTGTTAAAGGTCTTCTTGACGTGCGAGAGCTTAAGCATCTGCCTCATCCCCCTTCGTGTAGGAGCTGCGGAGCTTATAGCGCTCCCAAACCACGGGCACGCACAGGGCCACAGCGACAATCACGGCGGAGAGCAGCTTCATGTCGTTGGCGTCCATACCCAACTGCAGCACGATGGCGCGGATAAGGAAGTACACCACGGAGCCAAAGACGGCGGAGGCAAGACGGACGCTAAACTGCGTGAGGCCGCCGGGCAGCAGACGGCCGAGCACCTCACCGATAACAATGGCGGCAAGACCGATAACGATGGCACCGGTGCCCATACCAATGTCGGCATACTTTTGGCTCTGGCAGATGAGCGCGCCCGAAAGGCCGATGAGGGCGTTGGAGAGCACAAGGGCGATCATCTTGGTGGAGTTGGTGTTGACGCCCAGGGCGCGGATCATGTACTCGTTGTTGCCGGTGGCGCGCAGCGCCGAGCCAATCTCGGTGCCAAAGAACCAATACAGGATGGCAACGATAGCCACGGCGAGCAGGATGCCCAAGATGATGGCAACGGTGGACTGCGGCAGGCCGGTCATATTGCTGACGGCCGAAAACACGGTGCCCTTGGCAAGAATGGGCGTATTGGACTTGCCCATGATGCGCAGGTTGATGGACCACAGGCTGATCTGGGTGAGGATTCCGGCGAGGATCGCGGGAATCTCGAAGACGGTGGTCAAAATGCCCGTGACGGCACCCGCGATGGCGCCGGCGCACATGCCGGCCAGCACGGCGAGCAGCGGGTCGACGTTGTTATTGACGATGAGCACAGCGCAGACGCAGCCGCCGAGGGCAAAGCTGCCGTCGCAGGTCATATCGGGAATGTCGAGCAGGCGGAACGTGATAAACACGCCAAGCACCATAATGCCCCAGAGGACGCCCTGCGAAACGGCGCCCTGCAATGCAACGAGCATGCTTCATACCTCCTAGAATAGGGTGGACACGTGATTTTCCATAATAGCGGTAACAATGCATAGAAGAGTTACGGACAGACGTTTTGTTTTACCTGAAACAAGCAGGGCGGACGCCGGTCTACAGCGCCCGCCCCTGTGGCTCAGATATTGAATAACGCGGCTAAAGCGCGAGCACGGGCTCTAGACGCATGCCGCGTATGGCATTACGCGTCCAGGGCGGAAAGGTCGATGCCCAGGGCCTCGGCCATTTCGTCGTTCTTGACGACGACCAGGTCCTTGCTCGAGAGGTGCTTGATCGGCATATCCTCGGGCTTGGCCTCGCCCTTCAGGATCTTAACGGCCATCTCGCCCGCGGCGTAGCCCAGGTCCTCATAGTTGATGGAGAGGGTAAACAGGCCGCCGGCCATGCACATACCCTCCTCGCCAGTCACGAAGGGAAGCTTGTTTTCCTTGCAGATCTGGCCGACCTGCGAGGCACCCGCGGCGATGGTGTTGTCGGTGGGGGAGTACAGCGCGTCGACCTTGCCCACGGCAGACTCGACGACGGACTGAATCTCGTTGGAGCTCGAGACGGTGAAGTCAGTGTACTCGAGGCCCAGCTTGTCGAGCTCCTTCTTGGCGGCCTTGATCTGGACGTCGGAGTTGGACTCGGCGGTGCAGTAGAGCAGGCCGACCTTTTTAACGTCGGGCAGGACCTTCTGCATCATCTCGAGCTGCTCGGCGACCGGGGTGAGGTCGGAAGCGCCCGTGACGTTGGTGCCGGGCTTGTCGTTGTCCTGGACCAGGCCGGAGGCGGCGTAGTCGGTGATGGCGCAGCCCACGATGGGGATATCGGCCGTGGCACCGGCGGCAGCCTGCGCGGCGGGCGTGGCGATGGCATAAATCAGGTTGACGTTGTCGCCCACAAACTTGTCGGCAATGGACTTACACGTGGACTGGTCGTTCTGGGCGTTCTTCTGGTCGATCTTGACCTTAAGGCCGCTCTCCTTGATGGCCTTGACAAAGCCGTCGTTGGCGGCATCGAGTGCGGAGTGCTCGGTGAGCTGCAGAACGCCGATGGTGTAGTCGGAACCGGCGGCAGCAGAGCCGGAGCCAGAGTTGCCGCCGCATCCGGCGAGCGGGGCGAGCGCGAGCAGGCCGGCGGAGACCAGAAGGCTCCTGCGGCTGATGGTGATGTCCTTCATATCATTACCCCCAGTATAAAAATGGCTGGAAACACTGCACTGGGACAAAGTGCAAGTGGAACTATAGTAGCGCTGATGTCCATTTTTACAACAGCCTGGCGGGTTTTTTAATACAGAATCGGATGGGCGGTACGGGTAGTCGAATGGGCGGCGGAGGGTCTTATGCGGCGGAGGAGGCGTCGTCCTCGTCTAGGGCGGCGAAGAGCTTCTTGCCGTCGAGGAGACGTGTGGTGACGTTTCTCATTCGGCCAATCTCTACGGTACGCAACGTGTCATCGGCGCCTCGGGCGTCGTAGACCGTTCCCAGCAGATACGAGATGCCATCGCGCTGCCTGATGGCAAAGGGACGGAGTGTCATCCGTGCTGCTTCGGTTTCGCCACGCGTCGTGACGCTCGAAATATCAAAACTCACCGTGGTTCCGTGGTCGATGGCCTGCTCGACGAGCTCGCACGTGTCGATGCGCTTGATGGGCGTGCGTGTTGCCTTGGTAGCCTTGCTGCCTGCGCTTGGAGCAGGTTCGGGTGTATCGAGATAGCCGCGAACGTCGGCACTCGCCATGGCAACTAAGTGCTGCGCCATGCTCTTGCGGATGGCGATAGGCGTGGAGCGGTTGCGCATGACCATGCCGTGAAGCCGGATGATCTCCTCGTCGGTGAGTGGACGGGTCAAGAGCCGATACCCCACGCCGCGCTTGTATTCAATCTCATATCCGGCATGGCGAAGCGCGGAGATGGCGGTGTAGATGCTGCGCCGCGCCGCCGAGATGGGCATGCGGGCGGGGTCGTCGGGATGGGCGAGGCGCCGGATCAACTCATCGGAAAGCATGGCCTTGTCCTCGCCGGTGTTTTCGCTTAATAGTTGCAGGATGCGAACGGCGCGATAGGCTGCCATCGAGGCGGCGCCCCTCGTCGTGGTGTCGTAGGTTTCAACAGCGGCTTCGGTCATCGTGCCCACGTCCTTTCCGTTTTGGGTGGCGACGGTATGGAGCCTAGGACGTGGGGCTTTCCCAGGGGCGCAGGGCGCTCTGGGCGGTCGGTAGTCGTCGGCAAACGGTGGGTCGAGTTTTCAACAGCCCTGCTCAACTGACCAAAAACTTGCCAAAAGCTTGACGGATGCTGTTGAAAAAAAGCGTCTCTCGACCGATGTCGAGAGACGCTTATGCGATGAGCGTTGGCGTGTGGCGACGCGAGCTAGCGTCCGACGATTAGAAGTCGGCGTTGCCCACGGTGCGCGGGTGCGGCAGGACGTCGCGGATGTTGCCCACGCCGGTCAGATACATGACCAAGCGCTCGAAGCCCAGACCGTAGCCGGCGTGCTTGCAGGAACCGTAGCGGCGCAGGTCAAGGTAGTACTTGTACTGCTCGGGATTCATGCCCAGGTCCTTGATGCGGGCCTCGAGCAGATCCAGGCGCTCCTCGCGCTGGGAGCCGCCGATAATCTCGCCGATACCGGGAACCAGACAGTCGGCGGCGGCGACGGTCTTGCCGTCCTCGTTCATGCGCATGTAGAACGCCTTGATCTCGGCCGGGTAGTCGGTCACGAAGGTCGGGCGCTTAAAGTGCTCCTCGGTCAGGAAGCGCTCGTGCTCGGTCTGCAAGTCGATGCCCCAGCTGACGGGGTAATCAAACTGGTGGCCAGCAGCGACTGCCTGCTCCAGGATCTCGACGGCCTCGGTGTAGGTAACGCGGGCAAAGTCGGAGTTGGCGACATGGTCCAGGCGCTCGAGCAGACCCTTGTCCACAAACTTGTTGAGCATATTGAGCTCGTCGGGGCAGGTTGCCATGACGTCCTTGAGGACATACTTGAGCATGGCCTCGGCGTTATCCATGTAGTCGTTAAGGTCGGCGAAGGCCATCTCGGGCTCGATCATCCAAAACTCGGCGGCGTGGCGCGTGGTGTTGGAGTTCTCGGCACGGAAAGTGGGGCCAAAGGTGTACACGTCGCCAAAGGCCATGGCAAAGTTCTCGGCATTGAGCTGGCCGGACACGGTGAGGCTCGCATGCTTGCCAAAGAAGTCCTGGCTCCAGTCGACCTCGCCGGACTCGGTGAGGGGCGGATTTTTGGGGTCGAGTGTGGTCACGCGGAACATCTCGCCGGCGCCCTCGCAGTCACTCGTGGTGATGATGGGGGTGTTGACGTAGACAAAACCCTGCTCCTGGAAGAAGCGGTGGATGGCGGCAGCCGCGACAGAGCGGATGCGGAACACGGCGCGGAACAGGTTGGTGCGCGGGCGCAGGTGCTGCTGGGTGCGCAGGAACTCGACGGTTGCGCGCTTCTTCTGCAGCGGGTAATCCGGGGCGCTCGTGCCCTCGACCTCGATGGAAGTGGCAGAAAGCTCGAAAGGCTGGGGCGCATCGGGGGTCAGTTTGACGGTGCCGGTGCAAATGAGTGCGGCCGAGACGTTTTGATGGGCGATCTCGTCGTAGTTGTCGAGTGCCTCGCGGTTCATGACGACCTGCAGGTCGCGGAAGCAGCTGCCGTCGTTGAGCGTAACAAAGCCAAAGTTCTTCATGTCGCGGACGGACTTGACCCAGCCGGCGACGGTGACGGTCTGGCCGCCGAGCGACTCGGCATCGGCATAGAGCTGCGCGATTTTGGTGCGGTTCACGTATCCTCCCATAACGGTTGAATGATAGTTATCCATACAGTTCGATATTCTAGCAGCTCGGCTCATTTGGGCTATACAGATAAGGCATTGACGGGATGGTTTTTCAAACGAAAA
>CABRLT010000087.1 GCA_902471785.1 uncultured Collinsella sp. | reverse complement strand
GAAGAGGGCGCCCCTCGCCGAGATCGGCGGTAAGGTCCGCTTCGAAGAGGCGACCAAGGGCAGCCTGCTCAACATCATCGTCACCGCGGACGACGGCGACAACCGCATCTACTCGGTGCCGCACACCGGCCTTCGCGTGAACGACGGCGACGTCATCGCCAAGGGCACGCAGCTGCAGGACGGCGCGCTGTCCCCGCACGATATCCTGCGTATCCGCGGCACGTCCGCCGTTCATGACTACCTCATTCAGGAAGTTTTGAAGGTTTACCGTCAGCAGGGCGTTGACATCAACGATAAGCATATCGAGGTCATCGTCCGCCAGATGATGCGCAAGGTGCGCGTCGAGGAGTCCGGTGACACGA
This sequence comes from uncultured Collinsella sp., assembly GCA_902471785.1. Classification (GTDB taxonomy): domain Bacteria; phylum Actinomycetota; class Coriobacteriia; order Coriobacteriales; family Coriobacteriaceae; genus Collinsella. The sequence goes on along the minus strand of CABRLT010000087.1, from coordinate 5,334 downwards.
ACCTGCTCTCCGGCTCCATGGTCGATCTGCTTGAGTATGAGGATGCCAACGAGGAGATCCGCGCGCGCAATGCTGCGGGCGAGGTCAACGCCGAGACCGGCGAGCCGCTGCAGGAAGCCATTGCCACGCAGCTGCTCATGGGTATCACGAAGGCCTCTCTTGCGACCGACAGTTGGATGTCCGCCGCGTCCTTCCAGGAGACCACAAAGGTCCTGACTGAAGCCGCCATCAAGGGTAAGGTCGACCACCTTGTTGGTCTGAAGGAGAACGTCATCATCGGTAAGCTCATCCCCGCCGGTGCAGGCCTGAACGCCTACCGCGAGTTTGCTGAGGAGATCGTTCCCGAGCCTGAGAAGCCCGAGGAAGAGCCGCACGAGCCGCGCATCATCACGAATGCCGTCGAAGTGTGAGTTAGGACCTCACGTATTGAATAGGTAAAAAGAGACGCGGAAAATTCCTCTTTTTTGCCATTTTGGCGGAAAAAGGGAGAGTTTGACAGCCTCTTTTCAAAAGTTTGACGCGCCGGCGCGGAACGCACAAAAAAATTCGGGAAAAGCCCGTCGTTTCAGCGATTATTTTGTGTAGACAGCCATAAAAAACGCTTGACGGCTTGTGTGCCTCATGGTATAATTTCAACTTGCGTGGGTATGTCCCACGGAATTTGTCATACCGTCAGGAGGGACCTGCCGTGACGCCGGATCTGTCCACTTGCCGCAAGGTAGCGGGCATCAAGCAGACGATGCGTGCACTGCGGGAACACCGCGCGGAAAAGCTGTATATCGCCTGCGATGCAGACCCAGCCGTGCTTGCGCCGATCGAAGCGCTCGCACGCGAAGAGAACATCGAGATCGACGATCGCGCCACGATGGCACAGCTTGGCCACAGCGCGGGCATCGCCGTTGGTGCGGCGGTGATCGCCGTTCTGAGAAATTAAGGTTTTTTCGGGATATTTTACCGATATCCTGTAAAAAATATATATCACATCATTTCAGGAAAGGAGAAACAAGAATGCCTACTTTTAACCAGTTGGTTCGCAAGGGCAGACAGCAGTCGACTTACAAGTCCAACTCCCCGGCTCTGCAGTATGGTCTTAACACGCTGAAGAACAAGGAGACCGACCTCGCCTCTCCCCAGAAGCGTGGCGTTTGCACCGCAGTTCGTACTGCGACCCCGAAGAAGCCGAACTCCGCTCTTCGTAAGATCGCCCGTGTCCGCCTCACCAATGGCTATGAGGTCACCGCTTACATCCCCGGCGTCGGTCATTCCCTGCAGGAGCACTCTGTGGTCATGATCCGCGGCGGCCGTGTGAAGGACCTCCCTGGTGTGCGTTACCACATCATCCGCGGCACTCTGGACGCTCAGGGCGTGCAGGGCCGTATGCAGTCCCGTTCCAAGTACGGCGCCAAGCGCCCGAAGCAGAAGTAAGGCTGCGACCTTGAAATGAGCTTTGCCGAAAAGGTTTGATATATATTTTTGTGTCATTCACCTCTTTGGCAGGCCGGAACACGATGGGGGAGAGCCCCATTCGCGAGTACCTATGATTTCTAAATTATAAGAAGGAGGGAAGCAAAGTGCCCAGAAGAGGTAATGTTCCCAAGAGAGAAGTTCTGCCCGATCCTATGTACAACAGCGTCCTGGTGACCAAGCTCGTCAACAGCGTGATGCTCGACGGCAAGAAGGGCGTCGCCCAGAAGGTCGTCTACAGCGCGTTCGACATGATCAAGGACAAGACCGGCAACGAGCCTCTCGATGTTTTCAACCAGGCCATGGAGAATATCATGCCCAGCCTGGAGACCAAGTCCCGCCGCGTCGGCGGTGCCACCTATCAGGTGCCGATGGAGGTCCGTCCCGCCCGTCGTCAGACCCTCGGTCTGCGTTGGCTGACGGCCTATGCCCGTGCCCGTGGTGAGCGCACCATGGCCGAGCGCCTGGCTGGCGAGATCATGGATGCTGCCAACAACAGCGGCAGCGCCGTGAAGAAACGCGAAGATACCCACAAGATGGCCGAATCCAACAAGGCATTCGCCCACTTCCGCTGGTAACGGAGGAACGAGAGAATTATGGCAAGAAAAGTCTCTCTGGAAAACACCAGAAATATCGGCATCATGGCCCATATCGACGCTGGCAAGACCACGACTACCGAGCGTATTCTGTACTACACCGGCGTCAACTACAAGATCGGCGAGACCCACGACGGTACCGCCACGATGGACTGGATGGCTCAGGAACAGGAGCGTGGTATCACCATCACCTCCGCTGCCACCACCTGCTACTGGAAGGGCAGCAAGAATCAGTTCCCGCAGACCCGCTTGAACATCATCGACACCCCGGGCCACGTCGACTTCACCGTTGAGGTCGAGCGCTCCCTGCGCGTTCTGGACGGCTCTGTGACCGTTCTCTGCGCCAAGGGCGGCGTTGAGCCCCAGTCTGAGACTGTGTGGCGTCAGGCCGATAACTACAAGGTCCCCCGCATGATCTACGTCAACAAGATGGATATCATGGGCGCGGACTTCTACAACGTTCTGCACATGATCCACGACCGTCTCAAGTGCAACGCTGTCCCCATCCAGCTGCCGATCGGCTCTGAAGATACCTTCAAGGGCATCATCGACCTGGTGGAGATGGACGCTGATATCTACTACGACGAGCTCGGCAAGGACATGCGCGTCGAGGAGATCCCCGAGGACATGCTCGAGCTCGCTCAGGAGTATCGCACCAAGCTCATTGACGCTTGCGCTGACCTGAACGACGAGATCATGGAGCTGGCGCTCGAAGAGAAGCCCGTTCCTCAGGATCTCATCCGCAAGACCATCCGTCAGGCCACCATTGACAATAAGATGGTTCCTGTCACCTGCGGTACCTCTTACAAGAACAAGGGCGTTCAGAAGCTGCTGGACGCGATCGTCGACTACATGCCGTCCCCCGTGGATATCCCCGCGATCGACGGTGTGAACCCCGATACCGGTGAGGAAGATGTCCGTCACGCGGACGATAACGCTCCGTTCTCCGGTCTTGCGTTCAAGATCGCGACCGACCCGTTCGTCGGCCGTCTGTCCTTCGTTCGCGTGTACTCCGGTATTCTGAATACCGGTACCGCCGTTCTCAACTCCACCAAGCATCAGAGAGAGCGCATCGGCCGCATCCTGCAGATGCACGCCAACCACCGCGAGGATATCGAGTGCTGCTACGCCGGCGACATCTGCGCCGTCATCGGCCTCAAGAACACCACCACCGGTGATACGCTCTGCGATGAAAAGGCTCCGATCATCCTGGAGTCCATGGAATTCCCCGAGCCCGTGATCCGCGTCGCCATCGAGCCCAAGACCAAGGCCGGTCAGGAGAAGATGGGCATCGCGCTGATGAAGCTGGCTGAGGAAGACCCGACCTTCAAGACCTACACCGATGAAGAGACCGGTCAGACCATCATCGCCGGTATGGGTGAGCTCCATCTGGAGATCATTGTCGACCGCCTGCTCCGTGAGTACAAGGTCGAGGCGAATGTCGGCGCTCCTCAGGTCGCCTACAAGGAGACCATCACCAAGGCTGTCGATCAGGATACCAAGTACGCCCGTCAGAGCGGTGGTAAGGGTCAGTACGGTCACGTCAAGATCCATGTCGAGCCCAACGAGTCCGGCAAGGGTTACGAGTTTGTCAACGCCCTCGTCGGCGGCGCGATCCCCAAGGAATACGTTCCCGCGATCGATGCCGGTATTCAGGGCGCCATGCTCTCCGGTGTTCTCGCCGGTTACCCGGTCGTCGACGTCAAGGTCACGCTGTACGATGGTTCTTATCACGAGGTCGACTCCTCTGAAATGGCGTTCAAGATCGCCGGCTCCATGGCCTTCAAGGAGGCCTGCCAGAAGGCTGGCCCGACGCTGCTCGAGCCGATCATGAAGGTCTGCGTCATCGTCCCCGACGAGTACATGGGCGACGTGATCGGCGACCTCAACTCCCGCCGTGGTCAGATCCAGGGCTTCGAGGCCCGCAGCGGCGCGCAGCAGATCGACGCTTTCGTTCCTCTGGCTGAGATGTTCGGCTACGCGACTGACCTCCGCTCCTGCACGCAGGGCCGCGGCCAGTACACGATGGAGCCCGCGCATTATATCGAGATCCCGAAGAACATTCAGGAGAAGATCATCAACCAGCGCACGAACCGCGCCTGATAAAAAGGTATTGCAAAATACCGCGTTTTACGGTAAAATACCGGTGTATGTAAATGACACCGGCAAACAACGAAATTTTTTCATAGGAGGATCACTCTAATGGCTAAGCAGAAATTCGAGCGTACCAAGCCCCACGTAAACATTGGTACCATCGGTCATATCGACCATGGTAAGACCACCCTGACCGCCGCGATCACCAAGTTCCTCGCCATGCAGGGCGGTGCTGACTACACCGATTACAGCTCCATCGATAAGGCTCCGGAAGAGCGCGAGCGTGGTATCACCATCAACACCGCTCACGTTGAGTACCAGACCTTCGACCGCGTTGGCCACAACTACAAGACCGGCGAGGACAACGCCCAGATTCAGGGCCGTCACTATGCCCACGTCGACTGCCCGGGCCACGCCGACTATATCAAGAACATGATCACCGGCGCTGCTCAGATGGACGGTGCTATCCTGGTCATCGCCGCTTCCGACGGCCCCATGGCCCAGACTCGTGAGCATCTGCTGCTCGCCCGTCAGGTCAACGTGCCTTCCGTTCTCGTTTTCCTGAACAAGTGCGACCAGGTCGACGATGAAGAGCTGCTCGAGCTCGTCGAGATGGAAGTCCGCGAGATGCTCGACTTCTACAGCTTCCCCGGCGACGAGACCCCGATCATCCGCGGCAGCGCTCTGAACGCCCTGATCTCCGAGTCCAAGGACATCGACGCTCCCGAGTACAAGTGCATGCACGAGCTCATGGACGCTGTTGATACCTGGATCCCCACGCCCGACCGTAAGGCCGACCAGCCGTTCCTGATGCCCGTTGAGGACGTCTTCACGATCTCCGGTCGTGGTACCGTCGCTACCGGCCGTGTTGAGCGTGGCCAGCTGAAGCTCGGCGAGGAAGTCGAGATCATCGGTCTGACCGACGAGCGTCGCAAGACCGTCGTCACCGGTATCGAAATGTTCCACAAGCTGCTCGACTACGCCGAGGCTGGTGATAACATCGGTACCCTGCTCCGTGGTGTTGCCAAGAACGAGATCGAGCGCGGCCAGGTTCTGTCCAAGCCCGGTTCCATTCACCCCCTCACCAAGTTTGTTGGTCAGGTTTACGTCCTGAACAAGGACGAGGGCGGCCGTCATACCCCGTTCTTCAACAACTATCGTCCTCAGTTCTACTTCCGTA
>CABRLT010000086.1 GCA_902471785.1 uncultured Collinsella sp. | reverse complement strand
GCGAGGCGCGTGATGGCCTGACGTCGCTTGTGCGGAAAGCGTTTCCGGCAGGGGAGGTCTCGATCGAACATGCAGACGCGGGCCTTTACTGCACCGTGGTTGCGGAGCGCGGAGCGGGTGGAAGCTCTTTTGTGCGGGCCCTCACGCGCTCGAGTATCCCGTTCGTCGATGTCAGTGACTGCTTTTGGTGCGCTGATGGCGCATCTGTCCCTGAAAACTCAACTCAAATTCTTGTTCAGTATGACGATTTGAGTCCAAAAGTGCTTAATACCTTGGAATTGCAGCTAATGGGGGCACTCTGCAATCTAAGTGAGTAGACTTTTGGCACTTTGGCGACCAGGCAGTTTTGTAACAAGCTATCTACCTGCGGTTTTGAAAAGCAGGATGAGACCGGGCTGCTCGGGATGTTCAAAAAAGTCTACTCACTTGCCGCATAAAGCTTTTGCATGCGAAAAAATGGGGTTTTCAACAGGGCTTCGTCCAGCTCTCGACAAGCTTTTGGCCAGTTGGGGAGGGCTGTTGAAAACTTGGCAGTCCGTTCGGCGCCATTTTTGGTGCGTTCGCGCCAATGCGTGACTGACTGGGTTGAAATTCGTGTTCTCCTGTGCCTATGAAGGATCTACTTTGTGACATATCGGCTTTTAGGTACTGGCGTTTGCCTCCTCAAGTCCGCGCTTTGTGTCCGCCGCTTCCACGACCGGAAGAAGACCGGCAGCGATATGATCTCGCCCGCAACCCGACGGCTGCGGTCGCGCTCGGTTTTCCGTTGTATACATTGGTTCAGACGAGAAACAAACGGACTTGTCCTGCCAGCATTAGGCAGCGGCTGTTTCTTGGTGAGCTTCCCAGGGAATCCGTACTGGAAACGGAGCATGGGTTTTTGATTACGTCTCCTCTACTGACGGTATTCATCATGTCGCGGCATCTGACGGATCTTCAGCTTCTTTTGGTATTGGCGGAGATGTGTGGCTTGTTTGCGGTGTGCGCTCTGCCTGCGGCACTTGAGGCGGAGCTTTCGCGTGCAATTGATTCGGGTGCGATCTCGACAACGTTCGGTTGGGTGCGCTGCCCGTCCGAGGACGGCACCGCCTCAAATTTATGGCGTCGAGACGCTTTGGTTTTGGGCGGAGACCTTGACCGTTTTTGTTCAGATGTTTGCGGGATACGTTACGGCAATAGATTTAGGACGGTGTCGCAACTCGTTCCATTGGGTGCCGCGTCGCCTTTTGAGGTCGAGGCGTATTTGCTACTTGCACTGCCGCGATCCCTGGGAGGCGAAGGTTTTTGCGACATAGAGCTTAATGTTGAAGTGATGCTAAGCACAAGTGCTCGAGCGATTGTGGGAAAGTCCCGTGTATATATCGACATACTTCTGTCTTCGCCGGACGGCAGGCGACAGGTGGCCATTGAATGTCAGGGAAAGGCCTCGCACGGACGCGCAGGGGATGGCTTGCGTGACGCTGACCGCATGACGGCCCTTCAGGCCATGGGCTACGATGTGCTTCTCCTGACACACAGACAGATATCGGATGAGGATAGATTCCGCGCGATCGTTAAGGCCGTATGCAGGATGCTCGATGCTGAATATCGTGATAAAAGCTCAGATGAGCAAAGGGCTGAGACATTACTCAGGTCTGAACTATTCGTTGACTGGACAAAATTGGGAGTAATCGACGGAAAGATGCCCGTTAGACACAAAATGGCTCGATCGTGGACGGCTGCGAATCTAAGTGAGTAGACTTTTGGCACTTTGGCGACTAGGTCGTTTTGCAACAAGGCATTTACCTGCGGCTTTATAAAGTGATATGGATGGTCTGCTCGGCAAGTTCCAAAAAGTCTACTCACTTAGTTTTTGACGAGAAGCCGATGCCGAAGGCGGTCCTATTTCAGGTAGTTAACAAGTTTGTGAGGCACGAAAAAGGCCCGAACCATGCGGTCCGGGCCTCATCGAGCTAGAGGTTATGTCTCAGGTTGCTGGCTTAGCCGAAGTAGCGCTTGAGCAGGCCGGCGAAAGCCTTGCCGTGGCGGGCCTCGTCGCGAGCCATCTCGTGCACGGTGTCGTGGATGGCATCGAGGCCAGCGGCCTTGGCGCGCTTAGCAAGATCGGTCTTGCCGGCGGTGGCGCCGTTCTCGGCCTCAACGCGCATCTCGAGGTTCTTCTTGGTGGAGTCGGTTACGACCTCGCCCAGGAGCTCAGCGAACTTGGCAGCGTGCTCGGCCTCCTCGTGGGCAGCTTTCTCCCAGTACAGGCCGATCTCGGGATAGCCCTCGCGATGGGCGACGCGAGCCATGGCCAGGTACATACCGACCTCGGAGCACTCGCCCTCAAAGTTGGCGCGCAGGTCGGCAACGATGTCCTCAGAGACGCCCTCCATCTTGGCGACGCCCACGACGTGCTCGGCAGCCCACTCGAGCTGGCCCTCCTCCTGCTTCAGGAAACGAGAACCGGGAACGCCGCACTGGGGGCACTTGAAGTCCTCGGGCAGCTGGTCGCCGTCGAACTCTTCCACATAACCGCAAACGGGGCAAACAAACTTCATGATTCGATCCTTTCGATCGATGGCGATTGTGCGCTCGTCCGGTCCCGTAAGGGCCCTCTCCGGACGTGCGTCTTGACGAGTTCTATTATCCATAAATGAAACCAAATGTGAAGCCTATTAGGAATGATTTTTAATAAAACAATTTGAGATATGAAGATGTTGATTGATTAACGATTGGCAGGCCGTCTTTGACCGCCGCTGAGTACAATCGGGCGAGCAAATGTTGATCTATCAACAAATGAAGGAGTTTCCTTTATGCATCTAGCCCGTCGTGCCTGGTGCCGAACATATCAGACGGTTTTTCGCATTGCATTGCCGATCCTGCCCTATACCGAGCCGCGCATTTTAGAGCATGCCGAGGATGTGCCCGCGGTGCTTCAAAAGCGCTCGATCCAGAAGGTCCTTATCGTGACGGATCCCGGTATTGCACGTTTGGGACTCACGGCATCACTCGAGCGTGCGCTTACGGCTCAGGGGATTGGCGTTACGGTCTATGCCGAAACGCGTGCGAACCCCACGGTCTCGAATGTGGAGGAGGCGGCGTCCCTGTATCGAGAGCGCGCCTGCCAGGCCATTATCGGTTTTGGCGGAGGATCAGCCATGGACTGCGCCAAGGGCGTGGGCGCACGCATTGCGCAGCCAAGCAAGCCCATCAACAAGATGCGCGGGCTGCTGCGGATTCATCGTCGCCTGCCGTTGCTCATCGCCGTTCCCACCACGGCGGGCACGGGGAGCGAGGTCACGCTTGCGGCGGTAATTACCGATGACGAGACGCGCTACAAGTATCCCATTAACGACTTTGTGCTTATCCCGCGCTTTGCGGCGCACGACCCCGAGTTTACGCGCGGTCTGCCCGCCTCCATTACGGGGCAGACGGGCATGGACGCCCTGACGCATGCCGTCGAGGCGTTTATCGGGCGAAGCACCACGCCCTATACGCGCAAGATGGCGCGACAGGCGGTGCAGCTCATCCACGACAATTTGCTCGAGGCCTATGAGCATGGCGACGACATGCGTGCGCGTCGCAATATGCTTTTGGCGGCGTATAAGGCGGGCGTTGCGTTTACCCGCTCCTATGTCGGATATGTGCATGCCATCGCGCACAGTTTGGGCGGCCGATACGGAATTCCGCACGGTTTGGCCAACGCGATCATCCTGCCGCACATGCTTCGCGCTTATGGTGACGCCGCCGCCCCCAAGCTTGCCGATCTTGCTCGCATGGCGGGCATTGCGCCGGCTACCGCGCAGGACAGTCTTGCGGTCGAGGCCTTTATCGATTGGGTCGACCGCATGAACGAGGCCCTGGGAATCCCCAAATATGTCTCGGGTATTCGCCGCTCCGATATTCCGCAAATGGCGGCCCATGCCGATGCCGAGGCCAATCCCCTGTACCCCGTTCCACTTTTGATGGACCGCTCGGAGCTCGAGCATATGTACGAGGTCGTCGCGGGTGGTATGTTTGAGGACGAGAACTAGGAGGGTGCCATGAACACCGAGGAAATTGCGCGCATCGTCGGCGATCAGCGCGCCTACTTTAAGACGCACGCCACGTTTGATGTCGATGCTCGACGTCGCGCGCTCGTGAGTTTACGCGATGCGGTGCGGGCCCACGAGGCCGATATCGCTCATGCGCTCAAGACCGATTTGGGAAAGTCGCATGACGAGGCCTATATGTGCGAGATTGGCACATCGCTTTCCGAGATTCGACATCAGATTGCGCATGTGGCCCGATGGAGTCGTCCGCGCCTGCGTCCGTGCGACCTCGCTAACGCCGTGAGCGTGTGCAAAACGCAAACCGTGCCCTATGGCGTCACGCTCATCATGGCGCCCTGGAACTATCCGTTTTTGCTGACGCTCGAGCCGCTCGCTGGCGCCCTTGCCGCGGGCAATACCGTGGTCATCAAGCCGAGCGCCTATGCTCCGGCATCGAGCGCGGTGCTCAGGCAAATCTGTGAAGAGGCATTTGATCCGCGCCTGGTGACGGTTGTCGAGGGCGGGCGCGCCGAGAACGAAGCGCTGCTCGATGAGCACTGGGACAAGATCTTCTTTACCGGTAGCGTTCCGGTCGGCAAACTCGTTATGGAGCGCGCAAGTAAAAACCTTACGCCTGTGACGCTTGAGCTGGGCGGAAAGAGTCCCTGCATCGTGGATGCGACGGCAAACTTGAAGGTTGCGGCACGGCGTATCGCCTTTGGTAAATGGCTCAACGTGGGGCAGACCTGCGTGGCGCCCGACTACCTGCTGGTCGATACGCGCGTGCACGACGAGCTGCTGGGCCTCATCAAGGAGGAGGTCCGCCGTATGTTTTGCGAGTATCCGCTCGATAACGAGGACTACGGTCATATTGTCAACGCCAAGCATTTTGCGCGCGTGCGCGGGCTGATCGATCCCGATAAGGTCGTGCTGGGAGGTACCGCGCGCGAGGCCTCGCTCAAGATCGAGCCGACGATTTTGGACGGCGTGTCCCCCAATGACGCCGTGATGCAGGAGGAGATCTTCGGCCCCATTTTGCCAGTGCTGACGTTTGAGAGCCTTGACGAGGCCGAAGCGTTTATTACGGATCGTCCGACGCCGCTGGCCCTGTATATCTTTAGTCAGGATCGCGAGGTTCAGCAGCGCTTTGTGCGCTACGTGCCCTTTGGCGGCGGCTGCGTTAACGATACCATCATGCATCTGGCTACGAGTCATATGGGCTTTGGCGGCATGGGCGCGAGCGGCATGGGACAGTACCATGGCCGCGAGAGCTTCGATACGTTTAGCCACAAGAAGAGTATCGTGAACAAGGCAACCTGGCTGGACGTGCCGTTTCGGTATGCGCCCTACGCAAGCTGGAAGCACAAATTCGTGCGCATGTTTGTGCATTAGAATCAGATGGCGTAGCGACAAACGGTCGAAAGGCGCAGGCAGGATGAATTTGTGTCCGCACGAGTTCGTAGACTTCTCAATAAGGTTAAGCGCCGGTTTATCTGGCCGTTAGGGGAGTTGCTATGTACGAGCCTTCACGTGTTCTTCTGTCATTTCACATTGCAGGATTTCAGTATGCCGATGGCGCCTTGGTCTTGGGCGATCTTAAAGCGGGCGATAAGCTGACGCTGTGTGCCGAGCGCGATAATCCCCATGACCCTGAGGCGGTTGCGATTTATTACGGCAACACCAAGCTTGGCTATGTTCCGGGAAACGAGGTCGGCCCACTGTCCTTGATGATGTATTACGGCCACGAGGACGTATTTGAGGCCCGCG